>JAHQWP010000046.1 GCA_029856235.1 Promethearchaeia archaeon | reverse complement strand
GGTCAAAAAGCTGCGCAAACATTAGTTAAATCCCGTGAAACCGTAGCGTCTTTAATAAACGCTAAAAGAGACGAGATAATATTTACATCCTCAGGTACGGAAGCAGATAATATCGCGATTTTAGGTGCCGCGCTTAAAAATCAAAATCGTGGTAAACATATCATCACATCAACTATAGAACATCACGCAGTTGAAAACGCGTGCAAAAGTTTAAAGAAGAAAGGATTTAGTACCACATTCTTGCCTGTTGATAAATACGGTTTAATAGACATAAGAGAACTGGAGGATATGATTAGCGACGAAACAACTCTTATAAGTATTATGTTTGCAAATAATGAAATAGGAACGATAGAACCTATTAAAGAAATCGGAGCCATAACAAAGAAACACGATATTTTATTCCATACTGACGCAGTTCAAGCGTTTGGGAAGGTTCCAATCGATGTTGAGGCGATGAACATCGATTTGCTTTCGGCTTCTGCTCATAAATTATACGGTCCTAAAGGAGTAGGAATGTTGTATATAAAAAACAAAGGTGTGAGAGAAGGTTGGGGAAAATATATCGAACCAATAATGTTTGGCGGGGGACATGAAAGAGATATAAGACCTAGTACTATAAATGTGCCCGGTATTGCCGGATTTGCTAAAGCAGTAGAATTAATTAAGGAAGAAATGCCAAAAGAAATAGAAAGGCAAACGAAATTGCGCGATAAAATTATTGAATTTGTATTAAATAATATTGATAATACCTATTTAAATGGACATCGAACCCAACGATTGCCTAATAATGTTAATTTGGGTATAAGATTTATTGAAGGAGAATCGATTGTATTAGATTTAGATAGCGAAGGAGTAGCAACATCAACAGGATCGGCATGTTCTTCAAAATCATTAGAACCCTCACATGTATTATTAGCTATAGGCTTGAAACCACAAGAAGCTCACGGTTCTTTAAGGGTGACAGTTGGAAGGTTCACTACAGATGACGATGTAGATTATTTTTTGAAAAAACTACCTCCAATAGTCGATAGGCTTAGAAAAATGTCACCTCTTAAAAGTAATTAGAAAAATAATATCAAAATCATAAAAGGAGTAAAAATAGAAATGGAAATAGAAAAAAAATTTGCTATAATTATATTAATTGGCGGAAAAAACATCAGATTCGGAGATGAATCCGCTGCCATATTAGAAGTCCTTGGTAAACCCTTGATCCTTTATCAGATAGAATCACTATCTAAATTTAATGAGGAAGTATTTTTAATAGCCCATTCAGAATATCAAGTTAACTCCTATTATAAAAAAATGAATTTTCCACGAGATATTACATTCCTTATTGACGATACAGAAATTTTGGGTAATAAACAGCTAAGAACTCCAATGTTAGGCGTCTATTCTGGTTTTAGAGAGTTAAAGAAATTAGGATTCGAAAAAGCTTTTCTTTTATCTGGTGATATGCCTTTAATCAAACCGAAAGTAATTGAACTTATGATTAATAGCGTTAAAGGATATGACTATTGTATTCCAAGATGGCATAATGGTTATTTAGAACCTCTATTTGCGATATACCCGGTTGAAAAGACTTTTGAACTTGCGAAAAAATCAATTCTAGAGCGTAATTACGCTTTTACTAGTATAATTGATAAATCATTACGTATCAATTACATACCTGTTGAAGAATCCATAAAACCACTTGATCAAAATTTTGTTTCTTTAATCAACATTAATGGACCAATCGATCTTGAAAAACTAATAATATTGTTTCAATAGTTTATTACTTTTATGAAGATAATGATCAAAATCAAATGAAATTTAAGCTAACAAACTGATATTATGACGATTGAATAGGATATTAATTTCTTCATAGAAGATATTTCTAAAGAATAGTCAAAAATCGAAATTGTTTTTTTTGTTGTTAAATTGATTAATTTAATGGTTAAAGAGGAATTTATATTTCAAAAGAAAGCGATAGAACTCGAAAATCGGGAAGAATTAGGCTCTTCCTACAAGATAAAGTCATATGAAGATAAGTTAAAATTAATGAAAAGTAAGGAGATTCCTCAGAAATCTATAGACGATGTATTAAATCACTTTTTCTCAGAAAATGAGGATATAACAAAAATAACAAAGGATTCCATATCTAAGGTTATATACTCTCAAAAAGATAGGATCATCATTATCATTGCTAACTCAGGTCAAGATATCATTTGGAAAAGAGATAAATTGATCTTTGCGTATGGTTGGTTTTTCTTTGTTTCTAAACCTAAACAAAAGTCTAATAAAGCGAAAAAAGAGAAGAAGAAAAAGGAACCTAAGAAGGAGGAAAAAATCTTAAGTAGAGAAACTTTTCCTTTTGGAGAAATTACTATTCCACTAAAAGAAAAGGAAAATATGCGCTCATTATATCACACTAAAGAATATTTTCAATATTTGAAGCTTATCAACTCAAGCAACATACCTCAGCAACCTATAAAAGATGTTTTACACGATTTATTATTTAAAAACGAAGATATTCCCTTGAAAGAAAAGAAGTCCATTGGAAAGATCATTTATTATCAAAAAGAGCGGGTAATTGTTGTTAAAGCTTTAATAGGAGATATGATGTATGAACAATTAAAAGGATTAGTAAAGAAATACGGATGGTATTTTTATATTACTGGCGTCCCTGTAGGTGCAAGTAATATTTCAGAAGCAATTGATAAAATCGATAAAAAATTCGATTCTGATTATTTTAAAGAGATATTAGTTTCAAACGGTGATAGAAATGAAAAGATAAGAATAACGATTTATCCAATTGTTCTTAAACCAAATCATAATTGTCATATTTTAGGCATAGGAAATCTTAACATTTTGCTAGATTGTGGAATTTCTGAGCCAGAAGATACTGAAAATCCAGTTGAAAAAGAACCTACAGAAGAAGTAGAACAGATAGAGATTAGAGAAAATACTGAAAAAGACGAAGTATCTAAAAAAGAGATTGAATATAAAAAACCTGATGACTTTAAGCACATTGAAGAATATCTTCAAAATCTCCCACAGCTAATTGTAGAAGCGGAGAAAAATGAATCTAAATCTGAAAGCAGTCAACAAATTCAGACTTTTATACCAAAAATTGACGCCGTGTTTATCTCACATAGTCATTTCGATCACATTTCAGGACTTAAGAAGTTAATTTCACAAAATCCTGATGTTCCTGTTTTTTGCTCACGAATTACCTTAGATTTATTCCTCTTAAGGGATTCAAACTACTTAAAACAGGAAAACAGCGATGAGGTTGAAGAAGAAGAATATCGTAATATTGTAAAGAATGTAATATATGTGGAAAATGGGGATAAAATAGAATTTAAAGACAAAGAGTGCTTTCTATCTTTTTTTCATGCAGGCCACATGCCAGGAGCATTAATGTTATTAGCAAAGGTTAACGACTTTCGATTCTTATATACGGGTGATTATACTTACTACGACATTACGCCGTTTGCGGGAACGAAAAGGTTTTTGGAACAAATATCACGCCCCATTGACTATCTTTTAATTGATGGAACTGCTGCTCAAGAAGAATATGGAAATGTTTCAGATCAGTTTCACAGTCTAATACTATTCATGGAACAAAAAGCAGAATATGAAGATAATGTTTTAATAGGAGCTGATCCTTCGAGTTTAGCTATAAGTTTTATGCTAATCTTCTGGCGTTATTTTCGCAAATTACAATTAAGAAAGGGATATACAAAACGCCCCAATATTTATGTAGACATGATGGTGCGAAAAAACATTCAAGTCATAAATCATCGCTATGAGTACATTTATGGACCTATATCGAGATTGATAAAAGGTAAAGCTAACCCGTTTAATAGTATCAAGTTTAGATGGTTCGATCGAGATGATTTGGAATTTTTGCGTAAGAAAAACAATATTATAATCTCCCATCCACCTGATCTATCTTATGGTTTAATTAGAAATATTATTAATGTAGTTGGTCGTAACCCTCACAATTTAGTATTTCTAGCAGGAGCTATTCACGAACAACCAGGTATGGATTTAATATCTGGAGGAAATGAGATTGAATTCTCAGAAACTTGGAAAGCTCCATTTAGAGCATTTTTAATAAATACTTTTATGCCTCAACTTAAAATTAAATTACACGCTGATAAGATCCAGCTTGCTGAAATGATAAAAGTTCTTGAGCCAAAAGAAGTTTGTTTTTTTCATCAATCACCAAGAAAACTTGTTGAAGCAGTGGAATTTGTTAAAGAAATGGGAGTCGAGAAAGTCTCACTTCCAAAAAAGAGAAAACTTCTGATATTAAATTAAACCCACAAATATTTTGAAGTAATTAACAAGCCCCCCAATAAGAAAAATCGTAAAAACTATATTAATAAAATCTTTTCCTAATATATTAAATACAACTTAGAGCGTTGATGTAATATTTATTCAGAAAAAGTAATGGATCACTTTAAAAATCCTCGTAATATGGGGGAAATGAAAGATGCAGATGCAATCGGAGAAAACGGGAATCCTGTATGCGGAGATCTCATGTATATTTATATAAAAGTGGAAGAAAATGATGGCAAGGAAATAATAAGCGATATATCTTTTCAAACTTTTGGATGTGCTGCTGCAATTGCAACGTCTTCTATGATAACAGAATTAGCTAGGAATAAAACGCTCGAAGAAGCATTGAAAATAACAAGAAGTGATGTAGCTGTCTCTTTAGATGGCTTACCTCCAATTAAAATGCATTGTAGCAACTTAGCGGCTGATGCTTTGCACGATGCTATTAAAAAGTATCGTGAGAAGTAAAAATTAATTCAGCTATAGTTTGGTTCACATACCTCATTTTTATAATGATTAGGTTTAATTATCACTACCAATTTTCTTGATTAATATAGCAAGAAATGCTATTGAAAATTAATTAATTGAGATAATAAGATGAGTTTATTACAGTGTCCTATTTACTCCGGAGCATTTGGTCCATTTGCTTGGGTTTTTATGCTTATTGGAGGAGTAGCTGCTTTGGTTATAGGTATTTTGATCGCAAATTATATGCATAAAGACGCTATAAAAAGAGGTATAAACGCTGAATTCTGGTTAGTTTTTGGCTTATTCTTCAGTGTTTTTGGATTAATTCTATATTTTATTGTAAGAAATAATTATAACCAAGAAAGAAAAGAATAAAATAACAAACTTTAGATAGGTAACTTTTTTTTTTAATTTTCTCAACTATTTATATCTTAAATTTTAGGATTAATGCAACAGTTCGCAAAGATTTTCGATGTGATTTTATTTCAATTTTAAAAACTTTTATTATACAATTCAAAAAGGTAATTTAATTTAAATTTTAAAAGAATTGAACTATAATCTTTTCAAATTATAAGCAAAATCTATTTGTTATTGGTTTTACATTAATGATTCAGTAGAAGAGTGATGTTAAATGGTTTTAGAATCTGATGAAAAGGTTAAAATTAAGCTTAGCGGAATGACTTGTGCTTCTTGCGCTCTCAAAATCGAAACTAAACTAAAAAATTTAGAGGGAGTAAGTAGTTCAGCCGTAAATTTTGCAAATGAAGAAGCAACAGTTGAATTTAATTCGAATACGACTAATTACGATGAATTTAATAAAGCTATAAAGGATTTAGGGTATAAAGCGTCGCTAGCAAAAATAGATATTAGAGTAATAGAATCTATTTCTGAACAAGAATTCAACAATCTGGTCAAGAAAGTAGCTAAAATCGAAGGTATTTACGATATTAGAGGAAATTTTACAGCTAGTAAGCTCTTTATCGAATTCAATGAATTAAAACTTGACGAAAGTAAAATATTTTTAAAAATTAAGCAGATTGGGTATAAAATTGAAAAAGAAGCCGGAGCGATTGATAAAGAAATCGAGAAACACAAAAAAGAAATGCGATATCGATTACGAATATTGCTAATAGCATTAGCTTTCACTTTAATGATTACACCTATAAGTTGGTTCGTACCCTCGTCTTTTGAGAGGAATTTATTTCTGTTTTTTTTAGCTACAGCTGATTACGGTATAGCAGGGTCCTTTTTTCTTGTTGGTGCCTATAAATCGTTAAAAAATAAATCCACTAACATGGATGTTTTAGTTGCGTTAGGAACAACAACTGCTTTTGTATATTCAATACTGACAACGTTTTGGATTAACGGAAACACGTTCTACGAAGCTATGAGTATGATTCTGGCGTTTCTGCTAATTGGAAAATACTTTGAACATAAAACAAAGGGACAAACTTCTGAAGCTCTTAAGAAGTTAATAGGTTTACAACCGAAGACAGCTACTCTCTTAAAAAACGGAGAGGAAACAGAAATTCCAATTGAAGAAATTGAAATTGGAGATATTTTAATTGTTCGGCCAGGTGAAAAGATTCCTATAGATGGACGAGTTGTCAAAGGAAAATCGAAAGTAGATGAGTCTATGGTTACCGGTGAAAGTAAATATGTGAAAAAAGAAATCGATAGTGAAGTGATTGGTGCTACAGTTAATCAAAATGGATTAATTAACATTGTAGCTGAAAAAATAGGGAAAGATACGCTTCTTTATCAAATAATAAATTTTGTTAAAGAAGCCCAAAGTAAAAAAGCAGCAAAGCAGCAATTAGCTGATAAGGTTAGCAATTATTTTGTCCCAGCTGTTATAATTACTGCTACTGGAGCATTTCTCTATTGGCTTTTGATTGCGAATATAGGATTAGAAACATCATTACTGGTTTTTACATCTGTAGTTGTTATTTCGTGTCCATGTGCTCTAGGATTAGCTATTCCTACAGCGGTTATGGTTGGTACAGGTAAAGGTGCTGAAAATGGAATATTGTTAAAGGGTGGTGATTCTTTAGAAGCAATTAGCACAATCAATACTATCGTTTTTGACAAAACTGGGACTCTAACTGTAGGGAAACCAAAAGTATCCGCAATTTTTACTGAAAAAGATTTGAATGGTAACGGTTATGACAAAGAAAAGTTATTGTTTTATGCTGGAAGTGCTGAAATGGGATCTGAACACTCTCTTGGACAAGCTATCATAGAAGAAGCAAACCAATTAGGTTTAGACCTTGAAATACCCGCTGAATTTAACGCTATACCGGGGAAAGGTATTAAGACTGATGTTAAAAATAATACCATACTCATAGGAAACGAGAAGTTAATGATAGATAATAACATTTCAATTGATTCTTATAAGGCAAAATTTAATGAATTCCAAAGACAAGGAAAAACAACAATAATAGTTAGTGTTGAAAATGAGGTTAAAGGGATTATCGGTATATCTGATAAAATGAAAGATCAAGCTCCTTATGCTTTAAAGAAATTGCGGGAGAAAGGATTAGATTTATACATGCTTACTGGAGATAATAAACAAACTGCCTTAAGTATTGGTAGACAATTAAATTTTGACGAGGATCATACCTTAGCAGAAGTGTTACCAAACGAAAAAGCAGAAAAAATTAAAGAGTTACAACAATTACCCAATAAAAAAATAATTGCTATGGTCGGTGATGGAATTAACGACGCTCCTGCTTTAGCTCAAGCAGATGTTGGAATCGCGATAGGATCTGGAACAGACATCGCAATAGAAACCGCAGATATAGTCTTAATGAGAGGCGATCTTCGGAATGTAGTTTCTGCAATTAATTTATCCAAAAAAACTTACCGCAAAATGATTACTAACTTGTTTTGGGCGTTTATTTATAATTTAATTGGAATTCCTATTGCTGCCGGAGTACTTTATTACGCAACAGGATTTTTTTTACCACCATATCTAGCAGCTGTTTTTATGGCGTCAAGTAGTGTGTCTGTAGTTACTAATGCACTTCTTCTTAAGAGATACGAACCGAAAACACCACAACAAATCGAAGAAGAAATGCTCTTAATCTCCCAGGAAAAAGTTGTGGATCCTGTGTGCGGTATGGAAATCGATCCGAGAAAAGCCCTTGAATATGAGTATCAAGGTAAAATATATCATTTTTGCAATCCTAACTGCGAAACTCAT
>JAHQWP010000042.1 GCA_029856235.1 Promethearchaeia archaeon | reverse complement strand
TATTTGCCTCGGATCATCCGCTAGTTCATTGGAATAAAATTATACCTGCTGCGCAAAATTTACCAATTTCAGAAGGATTTAAGGAAGCTATCTTATATAAAAATGCTATGAAACTTTTAAAATTATAGTTTATTTTATAGAATTTAATGAAAAGAAGTTATTTGGTAAAAGTAAAAATCGTAGTTATTTTTTCTTTAACTCTCTTAGTCTACTTCTCATTAGCAGATTATTTGCTTAATAAGCAATCCTATGAATGGTATGCGTATGAACTAACTATCATGCGAGCTACAACGCTTATGTTGTTAAATGTTTACTTTCTTGCTTTAGCGATTATAATCAAAATCAGCGTTTTCAAAAAAGGTTATCTTCTCCTTATAATATTTGGAATAGTTGCGTGGAATGTTTCTCATTTCGACTCTGTCCTTGATTTAAATTTACTCTCAAACATGAGTGATGATTTTTTAGAAATAGTATTGTTTGTATCAACATCCATCGTAGCTCCCGGTTTATTGATACTAATCGCTTACTACATCAAGAAATTTACTTCAAAATTTGAAGGAAGCTTTATTGGCAAATACCATTTACACGAGGGATTATTTGGTTTAATCTTAGTTGGATTAAGTATACTGTTTTTTGCGTTCCGCACATATCTACTTCAATTTGATGTTTTTTCAAAAGAGTATAAGATCTATTTAGCGATCGTAATGATCCTTCTGTATTTTTTCTTATTTTTTGGAGGGTTTTTTATTCTACGAGATTTCGATGACATAATCCACCTAAAATTTGTGAAGAAATTACCCACTTCTCAAGAAAAGCCAAAACAAAACGTTTCTATTTATAATTCAATGACTCGTGAGAATATTTCCTTTTTTAAACGATCAAAACTGTATCTTTTTCCAATTGGAATATTACTGACTGGATTTTCGTTTAGCATGGTCATATATAGCACAAAATTCATCCCTAAAGATGTGCTTAGCCCTGGGGAGACGATCAATCTTGGTTACTTGCTGAGTTTTTTAGCTGGTGCAATAATAGGATATGATTGGGTAAGAGTTTTTAAACAGTTTTACCCTAATCAATATGAGGAAATAGAATCAAAAATAATAGAATTTCAAAATATTGAGGTTTAATTTAACTTTTAACTTTTAAATCAAAAAAACGAGAAAATATGATGAAAATAAAAATTAATTGGAGGAGAACAACTCTATTAGTTTTTGTAATACTAGTGTTTACCAATGCATTTATAATTACAGGAATAGTAAAAGGGCAAGTAAAAACGACAATGTATTGGCCTACAAAAGAATGGAATGTTACTGATCCATCTGATCAAGGCATGAGTAATACAACAATTTATAAGATGTATGACTATATCGAAACAAATAACCTCAATATTCATAGTGTTTCAATCGTTCGCAATGGATTTCTTATTCATGAAGAGTACCTCTCTGGATCCATAATAAGGGAGGAAAATAGCTATGGTCCAGAACCAGATTATTTTGGGATAGAAGTTATAATTAACAGAACTTTACATGTTCAATTTTCATCCACTAAAACCATAATTGCCCTTTTAGTAGGAATTGCCATCGATGAAGGATATATTAGCAATAGGAGTCAGACTTTTTCATCTTTTTTCCCCACACTAACTTATAGTTCCCCCAGCAAAGAAAATATCTGTGTAGAACATCTATTAACAATGACATCAGGTATCTACGGCGACAACGACGCAGAATTTAGTTGGGATCAAACGATTCAAGGAATTCTAAATCCCGCTCTTTATAGTGCCCCTGGCAATACTTTTAGATATAGTTCCGCTTCCACACACCTCTTATCCGCAATAATAAATAAATCAACGGGCCAAAAAACTTCCGAATTTGCAGAGGAATATTTATTTGATCCTATTGGTATTTCTCGAGAAGAGTGGTACTGGCAAGAAAATAGTGAAAATATGAGTTTTGGAGGATATGGGCTCTATTTCACGCCTCAAGCCATGGCTAAAGTTGGGCTTTTAATGTTAAATAATGGAATGTGGAATGGTACGCAAGTAATTTCTGAAAATTGGATGCTTGACATGGGTATTCCTCAACCTAATGGATTTTACGGCTATTTAGTATGGATTGATAAGTATGCATACCATACTGCGGGATTGCTTGGTCAATGTATATTTCTAATTCCTGCTCATAATTTGACTATAGCTTTTACGGCAAGAATTCTTAGTGGTGTACTTGATGAGTATATATATATTATTGACAATTTTATTATAGCTGCAATAGGTAATCCTGCACCACCGAATCCTGTAATTACGGGATATTCATTTATGGTGTTTCTACCAGTGTTGATCCTCGGAGTTAGATTTCTCTCTAAAAAGATAAAAAAAAGGTAAAAGCATTTTAAAAACTAGGTTCATTTTTTCAATATTAGTAATTTCAAATAATCCATAATTTTAAATAAATTTTAAATATACTCTTATTTCTGATTAATTAAGAATTAAATCTCAACACTAATTATAACATTGTCAAAAATGGTAGTATAAATGATTTGGAGCACTTCTATAAACAAAATGACGGGTACTAAGTATCCATTAATTATGGCTGCATTTGCCGGGTTAGGTAGAACTGAATTTGCGGCAGCATTTTCAAATGCTGGAGGCTTAGGGATTATTACAGGTTTAAATTATAGACTAGATTCTTTCAAATCTGAACTTATAAAAATGAAGGAGTTAACAGATAAACCGTTTGGTATAAATTTAACCGTTTTACCTCCAGGTGTTAGAACATTTGATCCTCTTAAAAATGTGACCAAAGATGATTACTTGAAGTATTTAGAAATAGCAATAGACGAAGGAGTAGAAGTCTTTACTACATCTGCGTATCAAGCGACTCATATTGGAGAAAGAGTAATAGAAGCAGGGTGTTTTTGGTTTCACAAATGCGCTTTACTTCGACATGCTATTTCGGCTGAAAGAGCTGGAGCAAGTGCTATTACATTAATAGGGATGGAAGCTTCAGGCTTTAAAAATCCTTTCCAACATACTACTCTAATGAATATCACTTTAGCTAAACGACTACTAAAAACACCAATCATCGCAGCAGGTGGAATTGGAGATGCGCGTGGATTTTTAGGGGCAATAGGTATGGGTGCTGAGGGTGTTTGTTTAGGTTCAGCGATCCTCACCACAAAAGAAAGTCCCGCAGCTCAAGATGCGAAGGAGAGATGGCGTGAAACTGATGTTCTTTCTGAAGAGTACCATAGACAATTGTATCATCGGGATTTAAGAAGTACTAGAGTACTTTCTGCATCTATTGCTCACCAGAAGGAAATTGTTTCTATTAATGAATTGATAGAAAAAATAATGTTTGAAGCTGCAGAAATACTAAAATTATGGGGAATAGAAGAAAATCATTTTTCTACACTCCCAAAATAACAGTCAATTGAGAATATTTTTAAATAACAGAGCAGTAAATTAATATTATTAAACAACATAAAATAAAAAATATAAAAAATAGGTGAAATTATGGCTTTAGCAGGCGAAAAAATCGGAATACCTAGCGCAGATGAAGCCCCTATGATTGTAATGGCGCGTTATAAGCAACCAATTGCAGGGATTTTATCAATCGCTCTTGTTTTTGTAATCAGTATTATAACTTGGTGGATTTTTTTCGATCCACGATGGCACAATCCTTATCCGAACCAAGAAATGGAAATTACGGCATGGGCAACAGTAATAGGTGGTTTTGGATTAATCGGAGTAGTTTGGGCGATTTGGTTTGAAAATTGGCCTTATTACAATTGGTTTCGCACTCCGTGGAAAGTAGGATTAGTGGGAACTGCGTTAAATTTTGTGATCATCTTGATTTTTTCACTTTTACTTTTGCCATGGTTTACATCATTGTATGGTAGTGAAATAATCGCAAGAGGTCTTCCAGATGATCCTTATATTGCATGGTTCGTTGGAGCTTCTATCTTAGGAGCTCTGAGTGGTTCTTGCTTTTCTTTTGCAGTGTTATGGGTCGCAGGAACTATGTACTGGCCATTTTTTAAGATTAAACAACCTAAACGCGGAATAATTGTCTGGATTATTGGAAGTGCAATCACTATCCTAGTTTGGTTTCTGCTATTTTTTCCAGCAGGTGAACGCACAGCTACATCTGAAGCTAGTGCAGTTAAACCAATAACCGGGTTCCCTAGTTACGCATTTTCACTTGGATGGACCCAATGGTTAATTTTCTTTTCCTTACTAACAATGATGGTTTTTGAATATTGGCCGTGGAGTAAATTGGGTCGAAAACAACCGTTTATAGGTATGATAGCAACGGGAGCTTGTATAGTTTTAGGCTTAGTAGTGTCGATATTGTTTCCTTATATTGCTCAATTCATTTTTGATCCATTTTTTATAGCAATTGGAGGAATACCACCTGGTCCAGTACCAAGACTTAAAGGTTGGTATATGATGAGTATTACCTACGCTATATTTCTCATCTGTGCTGTAGTATTAGTGTCTTTATTCTTTGACAATTGGCCAAAAAAATATACTCAATGGAAGAATTTTCTTTATAGATTTCTGTTGGTTATTGGTATTGGAACATTGACCTTTTTCGCATATTATCTCTTATCACCAATCATGTTTGGAGATAATACAAATTATTGGTTGATGAATCCTACTCCGTTTGTACTGTGGTTCCTTTGGATTGAAATATTATTTGCATATGTTTGGAGAAAATGGCCTATTTATCGCGCAGTTTAGGTGATATACACATTGTATAAAGCTGGAGACATTTCAATTTCAACTGAATTCGAATGGATAGGTGATTGGGCTGGACGACGTGCTATTTTAACACCAAACCGGGAGGCATTATTCGATAACATCGAAAAAAACCTCTATACTTTCAGTGATCTTAACATAAGAGCGAATAAGCTTGCCCGTGTTCTATTAAACGAGGGTATATCCAAAGGCGATCGTGTTGCAATGTTCTCTACTAACAGACTTGAATGTATAGATTTATTTTTAGCAACGGGTAAAATTGGAGCAATTCTAGTTCCGTTCAATATTCGGTTATCTATGCCAGAGCTTGAGTATTTAATTAAGAAAACTTCTCCCTCAATCTTCTTCTATGAACCGAGATTAGAGGATAAAGCTCAAGAAATTAAGAATATGGATTTAATTAGAAGAAATATTGTTATGGGCAAGAAATCTATTTTAGACGATAATACAACTAAAGAGATGACAGAGAAAGTTTCAAGTTCCAATATTGAGCGTCCAATTTTAAATTTTGAGGATCCACATCTCATTCTATTTACAGGGGGCACTACTGGACTACCTAAAGGAGCAACTATCCCTCATCGATTAATTTTCTGGAATTCTGTAAACACGATACTTTCGTGGAGTTTAACACCTGAAGACATCCAACCTTTACTCTTTCCCTTGTTTCACACTGGAGGTTGGAATGTACTGCTTGTTCCGTTTTATCATCTTGGAGCAAAAACTATATTGATGGGAGATTTTGATCCAGAAGAGACAATTAGGGTAATTGAACGCGAAAAGAGTACTATAGTAATAGGCGTTCCTACTATGTTTCACGCTATGTCGAATTTACCAATATTTAATGAAACCAATTTCGATTCTGTTAAAATATTTATTTCTGGAGGTGCTCCTTGCCCCGTTGCTATCATGGAAAAATATTGGGTAAAAAATAAACCTTTTAAAATGGGTTATGGCTTAACTGAGGTTGGACCAAATAATTTTTACTTACCTGAACAAGAAATTAAAAAAAGACCAACATCAGTAGGATTACCTGTTTTTCATTGTGATACGAAGATTATAGATACTAAGACAAATCAAGTTGTAAAAGAAGGTGATGTAGGAGAATTATTATTAAAAGGACCACACATCTTTTCTGGGTATTGGGAAGACCCAGAGGATACAAGAAAGACAATTGAACAAGACGGATGGGTTCATACTGGAGATTTAGTCATGCAAGATGAGGATGGATATTATTACATTGTAGGTCGTAGGAAAGAAATGTATATTAGTGGGGGAGAAAACATATACCCTGTTGAAATAGAAGAGATTCTCTTTAAACATCCTGCCATTGATCTTGCTGCCGTTATAGGTGTTCCTGATGAAAAATGGGGCGAAGTAGGAAAAGCTTTCTTAACTCTAAAACCGGGGAAATCTCTTAAATCGGAAGAAATTCGAGAATACTTAACGACTAACCTCGCAAAATATAAAATTCCTAAGTATTTTGAAATAAAGAATTCGTTACCTCTAAGTGCTACTGGTAAAATTTTAAAAAGAGAATTAAAATAGGTGAATTTTAAGTGGAATATCGTCCAGTTGGATTAGAAGCTTGGGGAGTTTATATTCCTAAAGAAAGACATACTAGTGAATATATATCTAAAGAGACTGGAATTCCTAAAAATATTATTGAAGAAAAATTCGGACTTTTAGGAAAGAGTGTTCCCGGACCAGAAGATCATACTGTCCAAATGGGCGCTAATGCGAGTTTTCAAGCCCTTAAAAGAGCTAATCTTACTCCAGAAGATTTAGATGTAATAATCTGGGCCGGAGAAGTCTATGCTGAACATCCAATGGTAGTAAACGGTATAAAACTTCAACAATTACTAGGAAATCCGATGAAATCGTGGGCTTTTGATATCAATCAGCGGTGCGGAACATTTTTGGTAGGAATGTTAGTTGCAAAAAGTTTAATTCAAACGAACCCGAAAATTAATAGAATATTAGTAGCAAGTGGTTATAGGAATTGTGATTTAATTAATTACAAAAATCCAAGATCCAGATTCATGATTAGTTTAGCAGCAAGTGGTGTAGCTGCTATAGTTCGTGCTGATTATAGAAGAAATGAAATTTTAGGTATTAGTGTTATTTCAAATGGTAAATTTGCTGATGATGTTTATGTTCCAGCAGGAGGAACAATTCAACCTATTACTTCAAAAGCATTAGCTGATGGATTAAATTATTTAGATGTTCCTGATTCTGAGGGTTTAAAGGATAGATTAGATAAATTCTCGATGGATTCATTTGTAAAGGTAATTGATAATGCCTTAGCACAGTCTGGTTATAAGCGAGAAGATATTAATTATTTAGCTTTATTACACATGAAAAGAAGTGCATTTGAGTATGTGGCTAAAACTGTTGGTGTAGATCCTTATACTCAATCGACTTACTTTGAAGATATTGGACATAATGGGCAAAATGACGGCATAATTTCTATCGAATACGGAATTAGGGATGGAAAAATCAAAAATGGAGATATTATTGTTATTGTATCAGCAGGAATTGGATGGGCTTGGAATGCGGGTGTAATAAGATGGGGTAATAAGGATTAATATACTTTTTTTTTATTTTTCCCAAAATGTATGAACAAGATCGTTAAATTCATCAGGATGATCGAGAATAGTCAAGTGACCTGCGTCTGGAATGATTATTAATTCTGATTGTGGTAACCATTCATGAATCATCTCGCTTGCCCATACTGGAGTAGTGATGTCTTTTTTTCCTACTGGAATCAAAACTGGAATGGTGAGGGATTTCAAATTTTCACATATATTAAAACCAGCTGAAGCTGCCGTTGCTTGTAAACAGTCTTTTTTTGTCATGTGATCTGTTACTAACTTGGCCACAAACTTTGCTTTATCATCATCATAAGGGACCATTCCTCTTACACTTATCCCTATAGCAAATTGTTCTAACTTACTATTATTAACTCGTCCCAATACATCTGTAATTGCTTCTTGGCTAATAAAACAGAAACTGTCTGCTACTACCATTTTATTAACATGCGTAGGATTTTCAAGACCATAAACTAAAGCAATCATACCACCCAAAGAATGACCTACCAAGTAGAGCTCCTTATTCCAATTAACATGATTTAATAGACCAAACATATCATCTACATAATTACGAATCGTAAATCGCTTCTTAGGTTTGGTGGATCTTCCGTGACCGCGGAGATCAAACCGCAATACATGAAATTTTGATTCAAAAAAAGCAAGTTGAAATTTCCAGCAATCGCTATTTAAAAAGAGACCATGAATTAAGACCATTTTGGGCCCATTTTCGTTACCACTAATTTGGTATGCTATTTCTATGTTTTTTTCTGGAGAATAATGTTCCATATACATTGATACTCACTTTTTATATAATAAATTTACCAATAAAAAAAATATTTTATTTTAAACATCTTACAATTTCGTAGCCTTTTTTTGCAAATTTCGCATTAGAGTAAGATTTATATAGATAACCAGTAAAATATAGATTAAATATAAATTTAAAAACAAAATAAAAATATAGGGTTAAAAATGAAAAAAACGAAGATAATATTATTGATTTTACTTGCATTTTCAATTGCTTTTTCATTTATTCCCACAGCTACTCCGCAAATTGGCACATATACATTCCACGGAGCTGCAGGAAATGAAAAAACATTGGTAGTAAGGACAGCGAATAATGCTAGTTTAGAGATAGTTTTTGGACCGGGATATGTTGGAGTAATAGAAGGTTCTTTTGGATCGGGAGCGTTAATGGTAGGAGCAAAGAAGAAATCACTGGTGACCGATGTGAATTTTACTCATAAAATAGATTATTCATTTTTTGGTCTTGGATTTCTCGATGGTACGTTATACAATACTAGTAATTGGGATTGGACCAAAGGTTCATTTGGTGCGGTAGCTGATTCCATTGGCGATATGGTTGCTTCATTGTACGATCCTACTGATCTTACCGCTGTTGTCAATACAATTTTTGCTATGAATGTTACCATTCAGAATGGGGCTATTCATTTTGCCCAGCTACCCACATCTGTGTCTCAATATTTGGGTGCAATAGTGTGGGAACCAAAATGGGAAAATGTAGGCAATACAGTTGTACATAATGCAGTTGCAGGAGATTGGCATTCTTTCTATACCTTTCAATATCTTCACAACTGTACTGAAACCTGGTCCTATGATAGCACATATGGATCGTGGATTGGATATAAATTACAAGCTAACAGTACCACGATTTACGAATTTTCTATAGAGTTAACTACTGCCGCTGAGATTCCTGGATTTGGACTTTCAGTACTAACAGTTGCTTCATTAAGCACAATGGTAGTTTTAATTTTGGTAATAATGAAAAAGAGAAAATAAATTTATTTAATTTTTTTTTTATTTCTAATTTTTGATAAATTTTAGTTAATTTACAGTTAATTTTTGTAATTTCATTTTTACTCGTATTGGATTGAAAATAACACATAAATCGCAATAAATTAGATTTATATTCAATAATTCATAAATTCGATTAATAGAATTAAAAAGGAAGATATATCATGATATCCTCTGAACAAGACGATTCAAAGAAGTCAAAATCTCTATTTTTCACACAAAATCCATTAAGTCTGAAAGTTGCTTTAACAGCAATTACTGCAGCGCTTTATATTACATTAGGGTATGTTTTTCAACCTATAAGTTTTTTAGGACTTCAATTCCGCTTAGCAGAATTAATCGTGGGAATGTGCATTCTTTTTCCCATTGAAGGTTTGATCGGTAATGTTATCGGAGTGTTTTTCGTTAACCTAACTTCGCCTTTAGGACCAATCGATTTAATTAGTTGCATTGTAAACATACCAGCGCTCTATTGCATAGTTTTTTTCAGAGATAAAAAATATCTGAAGTATCTGGGGGGTATCCTTTATGCTATAATAATCTCTATTTATGTAGCGATCGTTTTAAATCTCGTCTTTATGCTGCCTATCTGGTTAATGTTTATTCAAGTACTAATTGCTGAAGTTATTCTCGCTTCTTTAGGGATTCTGTTATTTGATATTATTAGGATTAGATTAGGGCATAATACTTAAATTATAATTCTCAATATTTGTTATATTTTCAATCATTTTAGATAATTACAGATGAATTTAGAGCCAAAACAATCTCTTTTGGAGAATTTAAATTATTCCATTAAAACAGTTTTTGACTTATTTTGTAATTTGAGATATTTTCAATGAATAATTATAACCTTTTTCATTGATCTATTGAAATTTTTGCCTTTATTTTTTCTGTGAAGGTGATTTGGCCATATTCTATACAAATAAAAAATTTGAGAGTTCTTAATGGTGATGGAAGGACACTAGAAAGATTGAGTATTGTTTTTCAAGTGAAGAAAGGAAGCTTTTCTTTGTTTCCAGCTTGCTCAGTTTTGGAATTGCGGGTAGAAAAGAATTAAGATACCAGATTATCAGTACTATACTTACTTTAAAAAATAAAGGAATTCTAATACCAGTAGAGATTTAATCAAATTCAATTTTTTTTTAATTACTTACTCTTTTTTTTAGCGTAAACATTATTGATAATTAAAGCTCTAAAAATAATCATATTATTGGAGAGTGCCCATTATCAATCAAAAAGTTTTAGGGAGTTTAATTAAATTATTAATTAATTTCCTTGAGAGAAAAACAAGCACTTTTTCAATTAACAATCGTAGTAATGCTGAGTTAGTTCATTATTATTACGAAATAATCCGCAATTGGAATAAAATTAATTTTATTTTAAAACGAAAACTTAATTTCACTAAAAATTTAATTACTATAAGTAGTTACGATACTGCTAAGTATCTTGTTGCTATTTATCGAATCATATGGGAGAAGGAAAATGTTTTAAAAGTAGGTAATGAACTTAATTTCAGTTCTGATGTAATAGATCTTATAAAGAACCTTGAATTCTTTTCTTGGAAGAAAGCATTATCAAACAAAAATGAAATTGAGAAGTTAAGCTTACAACTCGCAATTCCTTCTTTTGCAATAAATAGACTATTAGCTGTAATGGATTTAAAAACCATTAGAGCAAATATTAAACGAATGGACAGTAAAGAGGGCAAAGAACCGTTATTTTTTCGGTTTACTAATTTAATTTTTGATAAAAACCAACATAAGTCCTTAGATTTTAGATTGAAGTATTTAGAAGAACAGGGAATTAGTGCTAAGCAAGATCCACATTTCTCAAAAGTTTTTTATACAGACATACAAAATAAAAAGAAAATTCTTTTGAATAGATTGTATAAAGAAGGCAAAATCATTTTACAGGATAAAGCTTCTTTTGCTGTAACCCACCTTTTAGAACCCCAAGCAAATGAGCTGATATGCGACATGTGTGCTGCTCCCGGAATTAAAACTAGCATTATCGCTCAGTTATCTCAGAATCAAGCGAAAATTATAGCCAACGACTTTAGCAAACTTCGATTAAGCGTAATGAGACCGCTCTTCAGAAAATTAAATGTATTAAAAACTAACCTGATGATTTCCGATGGTATTAAACTTCCCATCAGATTTGCAAACTTTTTTGATAAAATATTATTGGACGCTCCCTGTACTGGAAGTGGTACATTTTCGACTAATCCCGAACTTAAATGGCGACAGAATGATGGATTCCTACACCAGAATCTTATTCTCCAAGAGAAGTTGCTTAAAAGCGCAACTAATCTATTAAAACCTTCTGGAATTCTCGTTTATTCTACATGCAGTCTTTATCCCGAGGAAGGAGAGCACCAAGTTCTGAAAATTTTAAACCATTTTAAACCAATGGAGCTTCCACCATGGTTTTCTCCAAGTTATAAGATTGAAAACAATCACATTCCCGGAACCGGAAGATTATTTCCGGCAACCCACCAGACTAAAGGTTTTTTTATCGCAAAATTCAAAAAAAAAAAAATTCTATAATACTAAAACAAGTTTTTCTAAGGTGTAATTAAAATAACTGATTCTAAGTATTGGACTGTAGGACAAATTGATGCTACTGGAGTAAGAGGTCCTCACGAGAAGGAATTTGAAGACATTAGCAATGCAAAATACTCGCTCTTTGTTGATATTAACATGGATACGCTGAAAAAGATAATAACAGAGGATATTGGAGGGAAAATTGAAAACATTGGATTAAACGAAGATTGGACGATCACCTTAGAAATGTTCCCTGAAGTAAATATTCATTTAGCCTATTCGTATTTTGGCGATGAATTTGGGGATGGCATTACAGCTCAATTTAAGTGTTATTTTTCTGGAGAAAGAGCGATAATCGTACCCGGTGAAGATAGCGTAACTTATGTTGACATTATCTTTGATTTTATAGAACGAATGATTAATCATAAAGATCCTTTTGAGAAATCTTACGAAACAAAAACAGATTTGATGAAGAAGGTATTAATCCAGCGGATTGAACCGTTTAGCTTATTAAAAGATAGTGATCAGAACAAACTCGCTTCTTTTCTAGGTGCTAAGGTATGGAATACAGAAAATGGTTGGAGAATTAAAAAAGAGGTTTTTCCGGGAATCTTTATTGAATTAACATACGGCATTCAAGGGAAACTAGATATCGCTTATGAAGGCGAAACTCTTTCTAAAAAAATAGGTAGTTATCACATGGAATTTTTAGGTATTTTCCTAATCAATCATGTTCTTCGCTATATTACATTAAACAATTTAGATAAGAAATTGCCAGATATTTGCTATATTATGTTTTCTAGATATTTCACAAAAATGAAGAATTGGAAACATAACCTTATGTAAATAATTCATGAAAAATATAAAAAATTAGAAAAAAAACTAGTTAACTGTCCATAAAACAGTTCTACCTTGTTTTCTTGCGCGTTTGACTTTTCTAGAACTCTCTAAATCTGCCATGACCTTCCAAATCTGTGAATTACTTAGTTTAAAATACTTTCTTAATTCTGGAGTAGACATTTCTACCCCGCTCAGTAGATTTACGATTAATCGTTTCATTTCTTCAATCGTGTTTTCATTGGATTCAACTGGGACATCGTTTTCTACTTCGGTAATATCCATCTCGTGAATAATTCTAGTTGCAATCTTGTTAAGTTGTTTAATACTATTATCAATTCCTTGTGGTTTCATAAATAAACAGCAGAGTTCTAAGTCGTTCGGGAATGCAACGATGTAAAACTTATCGTACAAAATCGCTCTCGGTTTTTTTCCCGCGTTACCTCCTCGAAAAGCTAGGTAAAAATTCATAGCGAAGTCATCTAATTTCATAAGATTTGTAGATCTTCCATATTCTTTTTTCCATTTAAGGAAAGGGCCGTCTATCATATCGAATCCTATTAAAGCTGCGCCAAAAAGTTCATTTTCATTGAAATTCATCTTTTTTTGACCTCCTTCTTATTACAATTTGATTTAATTCTTTTCTTATAATATCCATTAATTTAAGTCTTTCACTCGGGTTAATAGCTGTGAGCCCATATGTTTTAACGTGAAGAATATCTTCCACTCTTTTGGGATTCATTCGACCATCGTTTTTTTTAAGATCTTGTTTATTTGCGATTGCAACTATTGGACATTCTTCATCAACAAAATGAGTAGCGTAATTGATTAATTCTCTAGAATTTAAAACATTCCTAGGCGTAGAATCAGTTACTACAAAAAGGACATCTGAGCCTAATAGATAATCTCTGGAATAAGTTTTTAGGTAGCTTTGTTGACCCCCAAAATCCCAAATACGGATATTAAAATTGTCTAGTTTAATGGTCTTTAAATCAAATCCATGAGTGGGAAAATAAAATTTATCAATAAAATCTTTTGAAAGGAGCCTTAACATAGTAGTTTTTCCAACTGCGGGCGAACCTATGAATGTAACTTTCATTAATTTTGAAATTTCCGAACTTAGCATTACTTAATACATTACGAAAAGAATATTTTTAAAGAAAAAATGTGAAGTCATCTAGATATATCCAAGTAATATATAGATCATATGTTAAAAAATTGAGATTTCTCACTTTAGAGAATCGTACTAAATGTAATATTGTAAAAGAATATAAGCAAAATAATTGAAAATAACGCTGGGATAATTAAACTGTAAGTAAATAGCCCTTGAGAAACTTTTATGCATTTAAAAAGTGTATTCATAATGACTTCGAAATATTTCGGATCTCCCCAAATTTTAACCCTTTCGACAACTGAATCATGATAGCAAAATTCAACTTCTTCTAAATTGTTCTCTGCTTCAACAAGCAAGGTATCAATTTTTTCTAAAATCTTTGCTAAAGTTATCTTATCCCCTATTGGGCTGTAACCTCGCGGAGAAAATTGCCTTGCAACGGTATGAGAATCCGAAGTTGTTACTTCTCCCCATTCTATTCCTCGATTCTGCAGTTGGTTAAGTACAAATGAACGAATATCTACATAAGCATTATTAGCATCAAAGTGGATAAGCACAGTTTTTTGGTTTGAAACGACATCCTTAAAAAGATGAACTACCAAACCACCAATACCTATTCCATCCTTCTCTGAATATTCAAGCATTAAATCTTTTGCATTACCGTATTGGACTAAAATCTTGTTAGAGCGATCACTTTTTTTATTAGAAACTAAAAATTTTTCAGAAACAGAGATAAGATCGTTAGCTTCTAGTGAACTATTTCTTATTAAGACTTCATCCCCAATTATGGAATTGTGAGAGTCGATAATAATAATTTCTCGATAACCTTTTGCTTTAGCTATTTTCCTAATTTCTTCTCCAACTTGCATTTGAATATCATCAGAAGGTAAAGGGTGTCTTGTTAAAAACACAATAGCAACGTTATTTATCTCGATACCTAATAATTTAGCGGAATTATACATATTTCTCGATGTTGTGTTTACTTCTTTGATCCATTCGATTTTTGAATCTTCTTGAATAAGCTTTACGTCGCTTTTTATTTTGCTCAAAACCTTTTCAAGTTCTTTCTGGGAGGTTAGATTCAGAGCGTGATCGTTGGTTGTATGGTAAATTGTTGTACCTTTAATGTTCTTGAATGTATCATAAATATGAGCTGGAAGATCAGAAGAACCACAAGTTTTAAAGGGTCCAAAATGGACTTGAGGAATAACAAATAAACCCTTGATATTTTTAGTTTTTTCACTTCTTATCGCTAAATACTGGATTTTCACATTTGAATCTACTCCAATTTTATCAAAAAAACTTTCCAGCAACTCATCGTTGCCTTCCGTTAACATGGAAAGCACAAAAGCTCGAATGAAAGGATACCCCCCTATCCCCGTTGCTTGTCTGTATATGTTACTTACTCCAGATAGACTTCTTGCGTAAGGAATTGCAAAAATAACGGCACACACGGTAAAAAATAACATAGCTCTAAGGAAAAAAAAGAAGGGGAGTTGTGATGCGAAAATACTATAAAAAGTTATTTCTATAGCAGGTTGTACAAACGCTAATATAAAGTTGCCATATTTTCCAACTGTAGTGAAAGAAAAATATACGACATAGGTAATGATAAAAGATATTATTGTCCCAAGAATAAGAAATACTTCTTGAAAGGCTGCGCTTCTTAGGAAAATCGCAATAGTTTGACCGATTAAAAGTGAAAGTCCCATTACTCCAGTAAAAAGAGAATTCATTTGAAGTGCCCATCCTTTTGGAGGTAGAGTTAAGAGAGGTGATCTTTTGGAGAAAAATATAATTGATATTAATACTCCTCCTCCAGAAGTTAAATATATTGTGATTAAGACATTAGATAAATAAAAAAAGTTCCAAATATTGGTAAAAAGTGAATTTAAAATAAAAGATAGGAAACTTATAATACCAGGTAGGCAAAAAAATAATACGAGCGCTGATTTTTTAGTAGAGAAAAAATCTAAATAGGATAAAATCCCGGGAATATGACGAGATGGTGGTTGTTGTGCATACATAAACGGTATTATTATAAAAATTATTTCTTATTAAAATTTTTACTATTCCTACTTTTAATTTAATGAAGTATCCTTATAATTAAATGTGTTTAAAAAATTATAAATAATTAAAAAAATATTAGAAATTATGTCAGATGAATATCCAAAACTGAACAGCTATGCAAGTAAACGATTTAATGTTATTATAGCTGAAGGTTTTTATTTATTTGGCAAAAATTGGTTGACTTTAATCCTACCTATAGGCTTATTTTTTATAGTTTCGTTAATAATTAAAAATTTAATAATTGTCGAACTTGAATGGCAACTAATTACTATGACTCCCGCTATTGGAGTTATCCTTGAAGGGGATCCGACTCTTCTAACACCCGCTGAATTTGAACTATTGTTTAGATTCATGGTTGTTGGGCTTTCTAGTATTTTCTTAGATAGTCTTATTTCTACCGTATTCACAGTAATCCCATTATGCTTAGTGAGTAACTATTTGTACAACAAATTTATTGGTAGGGAGACAAGTTTAATATCTGAATTAAAAAGGGCTTTGAATGGGAGATTTTTATTAGTGTTACTTTTATTAGGAGTTGCATTTTCTGTGGGATGGCTGTTGTTTATACCTGGAATAATACTCTTTGGATTCTACATATTTTATATCTTTACATATCATTCTGAGGATTCTGAACATCCTATAAAGGATGCTCGCCGTGTCGCAAAAGGAGAATTCTGGAAAATCATTGGCACATTTATTTTTTATAATCTAATAATTGTTGTATGCGATACTATATATCGCATTATTATAGAAAATTTCGTAGATTTTTATGACCCTTTATTCTATAATCCTTTAACTAGAGATTATGGAGTAATTATCCTTTATGATTTCATTCATAGTATTGTTCCTTTTCTATTTTCACCATTATTAATTTGTTTACTAACGTCATTATATGTTAATTTAAAGAAGAAAAAAGAACAATCTCTACTGTACAAATCATCTTACCAAGAAGTCCCTCAGAGTTATAAAGCGACCCATTATGAAGCTGTAAGTGGTTCTGGGATTTATTGTCCCTTCTGTGGGAACTTTATGAGAACTAAATTCGATTTTTGTCTACATTGTGGAGAAAGCCTAAATTTTGAAATAGAATAAAAAATTAGTGTTATATAATGTATATAAACATAACTCAACAGTTTGAATTAAATCCAGACGATTTACACGATCCTATTGTCTTAATAGGGTGGCCTGGAATTGCTTTAGTAGCTCAATTAGCGATTACATCTATTAAAGACTCGATTAATGCAAAAAAGTTTTTAGAAATTGAATATTTTGATTTTCCGCCAAAATCAAATGTTGAAAAGGGGAAAATGGAACTTCCATCAGCTAAAGTTTATTTTAAATCTAGAAAACAAAAGAATAAACCAGATTTATTTATTTTAACCGCGAATTATCAACCTCAAACTTCAGGAGGGGTATTTGAGTTTTCACAAAAGTTTTGTGAAGAGATGGATAAGCTAACAGAAGGTAAAATCAAAATGTATATCAGTGCTGGCGCTATGGTAACTGATAAAATAAGAGACATCCCTCTGGTTCACGTTTGCGGGACAGATCAGGAAATTGTTAATTCGTTTTTAAAATATGAAAATACGATTCTAATGGAAGTTGGAGTTATTGCGGGAGCAAATGGAATATTACCTGCATGGGCGGGCCAAAAGGGTTACGCTCCCGGTGTATGTTTGTTAGCAGAAACATTGCCCCTCCCGATGATGGCTCTAGACCCTCGAGCATCTAAAGCATTACTTGTAATTTTGAAGGAATATTTTAATATTGAGATGAACTTCGATGAATTAAATTCAAAAATCGAAGAAATGGAACATGTAATTGATACATATAAAAAACAAGCAAATCAATTTATGAAAGGACCTCAAGAGGATCCTGGTTCCGATTCTTATTTTAGATAATTTTTGTATTATTTTTTTTTGGAATAACCCAAAAGTATAAATTTATTTGGTTAAGGATAATTTTAATTTAATAACTATATAACAATAAATTCAGTGAAAAAGGTTAAATATGAAGTTTTATAAATTGTTTACCCCATTTAAGATTGGACAAATGAGCGTTTCAAATCGTATAGTTATGCCCGCAATAAATCTCAATATGGCTAGCGATGGGTATATTACTCAAAAGTTAATTGATTTTTATGTTGAAAGAGCAAAGGGTGGTGCTGGAATGCTTATTGTAGGAGGATGTTATGTAGATCTTTATGCAAAAGGACATCCGATGATGATCTCCATTGATAGTGATGATTATCTACCAACTTTGACCCAATTAACACAAGCAGTCCATGATGCGAGGGATGATGTAAAGATTTGTGCTCAAATGTACCATGGTGGCGCATATACTATGCCTTTAGTAATTGGTAAGGCCCCAATTGCCCCTTCGGCAGTATATAGTAAATTTAGTAAAACTACACCTCGAGAAATGACTCTTGAAGACATCAAAAATGAACAGCAAGCATTCGCCGATGCTGGTTTGCGCGCAAAAAAAGCGGGTTTCGATGCGGTCGAAATTTGTGCTAATGCTGGCTACTTAATGACTCAATTTATATCCCCAAAAACGAACAAACGAACTGATAATTACGGTGGTGACCTTGAAGACCGACTTAGATTTCCTATTGAAACTATGGAGTTAATGAGATCTAAGTTAGGAGATATCCCACTTGGTTATAGGATATCTGGGGATGATTTTGTACCGAACAGTAATACATATAAAGAGAAGGCGGTTATAGCTGAAGAACTTTCCAAATACCTAGATTATCTCAATGTGACTGGGGGGTGGCATGAAACTAAAACCCCTCAAACAACAATGGACGTTCCAGAAGGATGTTATTCCTATTTAGCAGAAAATATAAAGAATCATGTTTCTATACCAGTATTTTCTTCCAATAGAATAAACACAGCAGAATTAGCTGAGAAGATTTTAATGGCTGGAAAAGCTGATGCCGTATGTATGGGTCGAACTTTAATTGCTGATCCCTATCTCCCTGAAAAGGCAAAGAGAGGAGAATTAAACGATATTATGAATTGTATTGGCTGCAATCAAGGATGTTTTGATGCCATTTTTAACATGCAGTCAGTTGGTTGTTTACGAAACGCGAGAGCTGGTAGAGAAGCTAAAACTGAGTTAAATCCACTTGAAACCAAGAAAAATGTCATGATAATTGGATCAGGCCCGGCAGGATTAGAAGCAGCTCGCGTTGCCGCCATGAGAGGTCATGAAGTGCATTTATATGAAAAGGATGATAAAATTGGTGGATTATTAAATATAATATGGATTCCGCCAGGAAGGAACGAATTTAAGAGAATTATTGAAAGCTACAATTATTGGATTCAGAAATATAATATTCGAGTTCACCTACAACAAGAAGTAACAATTGATAGAGTTAAAGAAGTAAATCCCGATGTTGTGTTTGTAGCAACTGGTTCCACTCCTATTAAGCCTAAAATTGCAGGAATTGAAGGAGATAATGTATTTTGGGCAAATGATGTGTTTAAAGGAGATGCCCCAGTAGGGAGAAATAACGTAATCATTGGGGGGGGAGCTACAGGTATAGAATTAGCTATATATATCGCTAAATACGGATCGATGGATCCTGACTCGTTTAATTTTCTCACCCTCTATAAAGCATTAGAGCCAGAAGTAGCATTGAAAATGATGCAAGAAGGCAGGAACAAAGTGACTGTTCTAGAACAACTACCTAAATTAGGAACTGCACTCGGTAAGACGACTAAATGGGTTCTTTTAGACAAGTGCGATTATCTTGGGGTGAAAAAGTATACTAGTGTAAAAGTGACTGAAATAGGTAAGGATTATGTATCTTACATCGACGCTAACGATACCGAACAACAAATTAACGATATTGATTATGTTTATTATGCTACAGGTGTTAAACCGAACGATTCTCTTTTTAAAGAGATAAAATCTTTAAAAATTCCAGTTGAAAAGCTTGGGGATGCTAAAAAACCACAAACTGTTATGGAAGCTATTAGTAGGGGATATAATCTCGGTAACCGAATTTAAGTTTTTTACTCAACTTTTAATTTTCATTTTAAATTTTTATTATAGGAAATTGTATTTCAAGAAAAGATGCAAGATATCGATTCGAGTAGCTCTAGAGAAACAAATGATAAAATAAAGCATTATATCTCTAGTAATCTAAAAGGTTTAAATGAACAATCACGTAATTACATTAAAGACATCGTAGATTTAATCAATAAAGAAATTGGCATTAATAAAATCGTATCTCTTCTTTTATTTGGAAGCCAACAAGAAGAATCAGAAAGCACTATTGTGTCTGATTGCGATCTGCTCTTCATTTTTAAAAATCGAGTCTCAAGCCATCATATTAAAGAAATCGAAAGGTATTTTCTGGCACTAGAAATTAAGCACAGTTTTAAAGAACCAACAGCTAAGCTAACCAGCGAAGTACTTAGTGTCATTCAGCAATCAACGGGAATGTTTATGAGTCATTTTCTAACTAAGCAAAAATATTGGGAACAGGCGATTTTTTATAAGATTTTTCGGGTAAACCGCGTGTTTTCAGCATTATTTGCGCCTCGAAATATTGTTTTAGGTAATGTTATTAAAAACAGTACTATTTTATACGGTGATGATCTCAGAAATGACCTCAAGAATAAAATTAAAATTTCTGTTCGTGAGATGGTTAGAAGTTGTGTCATGAATCTCTTTATTTCTTTTTTTGCGCTACTCATTGGACCAATTAAAGAATTGAATTCAATAAAATACCAACTAGAAGCTATCAAATGGTCGTTAAAAGCTTCAAATTATTATTGCTATGAAGATTCAGCATTGATAGATAAAATCGTTGATAGATTCATTTCATTTGAAAAACCTAAAAAAAGAATGAATGCTGAGAAATTTTACCGAAGATTTATCAAACTAAGACGAAAACCATCCAACGATCTAAAGTTTATGATATATACACCTATTAGAATTCTGAAGATTCATGTGAAAGCAATACTCTTCAGAAAGCTGACAAAAAAAAAAATAAGCAGAAAGCCATCGCAATCTAAAAAACAGATTCCAGAGCCAAGATATTTTCCATTGACTTATTAACTAAGAGTAATAGTGTAAGCTTATACATTCTTAACTTTAGATGGAATGACTAACCTTAAAAATTATATTAATTGGTAAATTAGAATTCTTTAGATAGGATATTTTTATATTATCAAAGCTATATTAGTAATTAGAAATAAAAATTCACTTACGATTAACTTCTATTAAAATGGAAAAAGATAATATTGATATTAAGGAATTATTTCTCGATATCTTAGCTATTGTTAAGTTTGAATTGAAGTTTTATAAAGATAAAGAGAGCCCGATGTTTACGAGAATCGTTAAAACACGCGTATTTCAGCAAAAACTCCAAAAATTAAAAGATTTCATCAGCGCCTATTTTGAGATTATGTATAGCGACGATAGTCCTATAAGTCAAGCTGCGTTACAAGCACAGCTAGATAATATTGCTCGTATAACAAATTATTACAACGATCTTTCCGGATTTTACAAAGACCAGACTAAAACTCTGATCACGAAAGAGAAACTTCTTAGTATGATAGACTACAGTCATATTGAGATACTTTTCTTGGTGTTTACTAATATATTAGATTACGAGCATTACAAAAGTAGTTTAATCTTTCCTCAAGATAAAGAGAAAGAAAAGCTTTTAAAGGAATTTCTAAATAGAATTGCGAGTTCTGATATAAAAGAAGTCGAGGATTTAATTGATCTTGAACAGGCTATTGATAATTTTATAGAACGAGTCGAAGTAGGCATATAAAAAAAATATCCAAATTTATAGCTCTTCGAGTAATATTGGATTATCTTCTTTTTTCTCTTGCGACATTTAGCCAAGAATATTTTTATACTCGAATTATCATGTATCAGTAAATAGAATATTGAAGATTAAGAGATTTTCAAGAGCGCAAATTTATGTAATTCTTGAACTCTCACAAGGGTATAGGAATAAATTTAAAATGGATTGCGTAGCAAATATCTTAGATTTTTACAATAGAAAATCTAAGGATGAGGAGATCGACATATCTCAATTTAACAAGGTTTGGTTAAGCAATCTCCTTATTAAAATTATGAATAACTTTAATTCGGGAAGAACAAACGATTTAGAACTCAAAAATTGTTTAATTTTACTTGTAAATTTATTCTCAAATAATGATAGTCCCGATAACTACAATCATAAAGGAAAAAGCACCAAGGAGTTAGTAAATAACGAAAGAGATGATTATAAAGAGATTTTAAAATCAGAATTTTTAAACAACTAATGAATTAAATATTAATAATTTTAGAACACTTTCAATTCTAATTCCTTCAAATTATCATAATCGTTAAAAATAGCATCAATTTCGTCCAATACTTCCAAAATTGTGTCTTTAGTCTTCTTATCCTGACCAAAAGTTTCCACAATTACTTTATAGAGGTTAATATTATACTCAAGTGTTAACTCAGATATATTTTTTAGGTCTTTTTCAGTAATCCCTTTTTCTTCTAATTTTTCGAATATCCCTTCGAATTCTTCTTTCAAATTATTTGTCGCTGTTAAGGCTTTAGAACATTTTTCTAATAGTTCTTGTTCTTTATCGTATACAAACTTTTCCTCGTCACGTAGCTCTGAATTGTCTAAAATGACGTCTAATCGCTCATTTAATAGGTTTTTTACTCTCTCGTAGATTTTGATTGAGTCTAAAACTTTACCCCTACTCTTAATTAAATCGTTTTTTCTTAGTAGCCGAGCTTCTATTATTTTCAAATAAGCATCTTCATAAAGGATTTGAAGATCTCCAAAAGTACTTCTTTCTCCTTCCGCAATTTTTAACCTAATCTGTCTTAAATCTTCGTTAAACATATCTATTTCTTTAGCGGTTAAATCCTCTAACTCAAGAATCTTAAAAATTTGATTAGCCATATTTTTGATTGAGTTTGCCTTAACATTAAGATCGTGTGCTCTTTTCTCTATTTTGGTAATGCTCCTAAATTCTCCTTCCTTTTCACAATAACTTAAAATTGCAATAGCTTCTTCTAGCAATTTATTAAATTTCAACGTATCTGATAAAATGTAGTACTTTGAATCTTGGATTTTTTGAGTAGCTCTATCCATTTGAATTTCTAATTCAAAGATAAAATCCAACAAATTTATCTGCTTTCTTTCCGAAAGAATCGTAGATTTATATTCCATATCGGCTTCAACAGATCTACCAGCGAGGAACCATAGTAAAGCGGAAGGTACCCAAAGAAATACCGAAAAGAGCATCATATTAAACACACTTCCAAAAAATGAGATCAAAGAAAAGGATATCAATAGCGTAATTCCTTTTCCCATTTGCTCTGCTAGACTAAAAAAGGAAGTAGAAGTTCCTTTGTGCTCAGGAAGATTAACATCCACCATAACTGCATTCTTGTTTGACACCCAACCTGTACTAAACACTGCTCCTATAAATCCAAATACGAAATAATAAATATAATTTGGAGAAACTTTAAAAATCTCTATAATCGTTAAAATTACATATTCTGCCATCTCTCCGGGAGGTATTGGAGTTGGATAATTTAGATTAGTTACCACTTCGTTGCTAATAGGTTGTATAGAAAATAACATTAAAAGTACAAATGGAATACTGAGGAGCATACAAGCTGTTGCTAATCGAGTTCGATTTTTTTTGTTTTTTCGAAATAAAATATCGCCTATATATGACATAATTGCATTTCCTAACAAATAACCAACTCCTAAAAGACCAGCAAATATCGCGGCGGTTTGAAGTTTTATATCAATTGGTAGTATATAGAAATAATGAGTTGAGAGCATAGAAGTCATAAAGTAAACGAAAAGCGTTCCTGGGATTATCGCGAAAAAGCCCTGGATGATTAAATATTTGTTTGTCTTCTTTTTTAGTATATTACCTAAATCTTTTTTTGATATTTTATAACTATATTCTAAATTCAATTCGACGAGATCTAATAACTCGTTCTCACTGGCACCCCGTTGAGGGATTTTGACAAAAAATAAGACACATACTATCACTATACTAATTCCCGATAACAAAAAGAATGGAAATCTCCAACCCAATATCGGTCCTATGAAGGAAGACAAGGCTTGACCACTACCGTTAGAAATTGAGCTCAAAATCGCGAGCGTGCCGAACCAGCCGGATCTTTCATCAGGAGGAATCGCATCGGAGATAATGGAATAGCCAACTGGTATTACACATCCCAATCCGATTCCGCTTATCATTCTCGAAATCAGTATTACTACGAATGATGTTGAAAAACCCGTCAACATCATACCGAGAGTCCAAGAAAATGCACCTGCGATTATTACTTTGGTTCTATCAATTCTATCGGTATAATATCCCCAAATTAAGGCAAAGGTCGCACTAGTCAACAAAAAAAACGAATCTGGAATTGCTATGAGCGCCTCAGGAATACCAAACTCAAATTGAATAACGCCATAGCTTGGAATTAGCATATTGGCGCAGGCAATTGACACGAATAGTAATAACATGACTAAAATAATTGGAGCTAAATCCTTTACTTTAATCCTCGTTAGCTTAAAGCGCACTATAGAAATTACCAATTATTCATTATTATCTTAATTATTAAATAGCAGTTGGGAATTAAAAAAGCTTTCAAACAGTTGGAAATTTACAAAAAAAACTTCGGAAAGTATGATAATTACAGCGATCCTCTCTTTTCTAGGCAATATTTTAAGGCGGCATCTACATGAATTTCAACTGTATCGAGCAAAATTACATCACTATCATTTTGTTGGAGTATTAAAGGCAATTCGGTGCATCCAAGAATAACCCCATCTACAACGTAGCTGTTTATTATTTTTAAGAGCGTTTCTTTGCTCTTTTTCGTAAACTTACCGATTACTAACTCATCAAAAATAATTTGGTTTATTTTATCTTGTTCTGATTCTAAAGGAGTTATAACCTTCAAATCTAATTTCGCAAAATAGTCTTTATAGAATGAAGATTGCATCGTATATTTGATTCCCAATAATAAAAGTGTACTCAAATTCTTGCGTTTCGCTTCCGTTGCTGTAGCTTCTACAATACTCAGTATTGGGACTTCTGATTTTTGAACCAATTTATTATAAACTGCATGAGGCGAATTTGCCGCCATAATAATGAATTCTGATCCCCCCATTTTTAAAGAGTTAATCCCTTTCATTAAATAATCCACATAAATACCTTCATCGTCACCCAATTCATAATCGATTACTTTTTGAAAATCAAGACTATAAATTAACACTTCTGGATAATGATAGTCTTGGTATCTATCGTAATACTTCTGAAGAAGCAAATCATAATATTTTATTGTCGATTCATATGACATTCCGCCTAATATTCCAACTTTTTTCATTTCCATCAAATTAAATTAAGTTTTGCTAATTTATAAATGCATAAAATCTTCGTGAAACCGGAATTTCACGAATTAAAAATCAAAATTGCTTATATTCTTATATATACAAAACACACAAATATACATTAAATTTCATTTAATTAAGATGAATAAAATGGTTGTCAAAGGCAAATTATTGGTAGGACCTATTTTAGCTTTAGTTGGAGGCGGCATTATGCTTATGTCAGGATATTTTGTTTTTAGTTCAATTGCCTTAAACGAAGCTAGTTTAGCAGATGGAGGACTTTCATGGGCGGATGTTGGCTTTTCTCGAGAATTAATGTATCTAAGGTTTATACTTACATTACTCTGGGGTGTCTTAGGGATTATTGGAGGGATACTTGCCCTAATGGGTAAGAAGTTCGGAAGTATTTTAGCGTTAATTGGAGGAATACTTGGTATTGTTGGAATGATTGTACCCTTAGGAACTATAACAATTGTAATTTCAGTTCCAGTCTCTTTATCTGGTTCTTTTTTATTTGTGGATGCCGCTTTAATGCTTATTGGTGGAATACTCGGATTAGCTTTGAAAGAATAAACATCTTTATTTTTTCTTTTTCTTTTTTTAGATCCAAATAAATTAGAAGAGAATTCAAATTAAAATAAATAGTGGAGCTGGGGGGAATTGAACCCCCGGCCTTTCGCATGCCAAGCGAACGATCTGCGACTAATCCACAGCCCCTTATGAAAAATAACTTACTTAATTCTGTAATTTTCAGACAGATAAAAGATCGTTAGCTGTAGAATTAAATAATAATGTATTTCTAAAAAAAATTATGGTTTTTTAACTATTAAAGTTAGAATTAAATAGCTATTTTGTTATTTGAAGACTATGAAAAATCTTTGGAGCAAAAGTAAATTTCTATTAATTGGTGTTCTGATAATTAACTCGATAATTAGTCCAATTCTAGGAGCAAGTATGTTATTAGTCTCGAATCCATATAGTCTTAGCGAAACCGAATTAAAATTTGATGATTTATCGATTATTACTTCAAACTATGCAAGTAATGAATATCTTGATTCAACATTACTATTAAATCAACATGATAGTCTATTTGGAGACCTTTTGATTAATAGCTTCGAATTATTCCAAGAATCTAATATTAATGAAATCAAAATTATTATGTTATTTCAAGAAAAAACTTCAAAATCAGAGCGGATTGAGGTAATAACATCTATTTTAGATGAGTATGAAATTATAGAAAATTACGACATCATTCCGGCTGTATATCTGAAGTGTGATCCTAATGAATTGTTTACAAAAAAGGAAAAACTGGAAGAAAAAATAGCATTAGAGAAAGTTTTCAAATCAAGAAATTATGAGTCGCCTTACTATCAAGAAGAACTTCCAGAATCAAGCGCTTTAAGTTCAAATAATTATCCTAATTGGTGGTTACCTGCAATAGGGGCCGAAAATCTAATGTATGACGGTACTGGAGTTAAAGTTGCGGTGCTCGATACGGGAATTTATGAACATCCTGATTTAAACATAATAGCGAGCGAAAATTTTGTATCTGATGAATCTTCCTTTGAAGATTATTACGGTCATGGAACACATGTTGCAGGCATCATTGGAGGGAATGGTAGTGCTTCAAGCGGGAAGTATAAAGGAGTTGCTCCAGGGGTATCTCTGATAAACGCAAAATCGGGTAGTCTTTCTGGATTAGAAGAAGGCGATATTATTAGTGCGATCGAATGGAGCGTAAATACTGCCAACGCTGACATTATTTCTATGAGTTTTGGTGATAACTACCCCATCGGAAGCGATCCTTTAATATTAGCACTTGCCGCGGCCACCGATCTTGGAGTAATTTGTGTTTCATCAGCGGGAAATTCCGGACCAGAATATATTTCTGGTGGCTCTCCAGCATCTGGTGTTGATGTTATCTCAGTAGGTGCTTCCGATAGTAATAATAATCTATCTTCTTTTAGTAGTTGGGGTCCATCATTATCGTATTTAAGTTATCCAGATGTAGTTGCTCCGGGGGTAAACATTATTTCAACAGAGGCACCAGAATCGGTAATATCAGATGAATATCGTTTTATTGGAGATTATTTTGATTATCCCGGTGTTGGGGATTATATTCCTTTAAGTGGTACGAGTATGTCTTGCCCTATGGTTGCTGGGGCTTTAGCAATCTTGAAACAAGCATATCCTTCCATAACCCCTGAAACCGCAAGAATTGCTCTTTTAGAAGGCGCTCAAACCCTTTCTAATGCTGAAGATGCTGAATTTTTGAAGTCTGGATATGGACTAATTAATGTATCCGCATCACTTACATATTTAGAGTATTTGAATGCGACTTATTCTGATGTTAACAATGTAGCTAAAATTACTCCTAATGAACTCCCTATTGAACCATATGATTTGTTACACTTTCCAGGAGATCACCAAGTATATAATTTAACAGTGCTCTCTGGTAAAGACATTACATTAGATATCAATTTTCCAAATAATATAGATGGAATATTTTTATCTTTAGATAAATCTCAGATAATCTTTGCTGATGCTGCAGTAGATTTCGTAGCAGTAAATGCAGAGATAGAATCGAACGCTGCCCCAGGAACAAGAACATTTGAAATAAATATCACATCTGGAGTTAGATTATACGATAAAATAGAACTTACGTTTGAAGTTCGATTGCCAGAATATAAAATATTAATGGAATCTTACCATGGACTAAATGATTGGTTCTCAGATCTTTCGTTCTATCAGATGGACCTTTATAATTGGATGAGAGATATTGCAGATTTAAATATATCTATTGATTATTTAGCAGAATTTTGGACTCCAAATTACGATAGATCTACGAGTAATTCTATATTAACAGAAGAACTTTTAGCTCGATACGATTTGATTGTATTACAAAATCCTATTCTACCGTTTAATCCTCTTGAATTTAAAAATTTGAAAGAGTATTTTGATAGTGGGGGTAATATTCTATTTTTAGGAACGAGATATCAAGATTTGTGCGTTACTAACATAAACGATCTATTTTCGTTTCTTAATTTGGGAATAGAAATTAATGAAGAAAATATAGCTGACGAAACTTGGCTAGGACTTGGAGCAACGGTGAGCTCTCAATCCATAACTGATCTTACCCATTCAGATATCTTTCAAAATGTGAGTAAATTTGTATGGAACTATGGAAGCACCTTAAACGTTACAGGAGCTGCTGAAGTTATTGCCGCTTCAAATGGAAATGCATTAGCCGCGGCATATGATAATAGAGTTAGTGGAGGGGGTCGTTTCGTGGCTTTTGGTGATTTACATTGGGCTGCTGAATTATATAAATCATCTTCTTACCGTCAAGATCATCAATTCTTAACAAGAAATCTAATGAAATATTTCTTAGAAACTGAAAATGTATCAATCGATATTTCTTTGCCATCTGAAAGTACACCATCACCTCAACTTAACATTTCAGTTTTTATTAAAGATCAGATTGGAGATGTACCAATTAGCTCAACTTATCTTAATAATTATTTAAATGTTTCAATAGAAAACGATGGGTATTCTGATATCGTGGGCATGATTTCTAACTCAGATGGAATTTCCATCAATACAACATTTTCTCTACCAGCCCCAAGTGATAAACCATATATTATTAAAGTAAACCTAACATATGGAGGTAATATTTACATGAAAATCTCCAAAATCTTATATTACAATTCATCCCAAATACCACAATTTACAAGTACGTTTAGTACTATTGGCATAGAAAGAAATGGATTCGATTCGCTAGATATTGAAGCTACGCTTGATGGAACTAGTTATAATGTTGTATCTTATATGTCAATTTTACCGTTTTCTTATTACAACAAACAAAGCACAATAAATAAAACGTTTGTATTATCTAATTCTAGCCCTAATCCTTTTGATTACTCAAATAGCTTTATTCCAACTTCTGTGGATCCTTCTGGCGTTGCAACATTTTATATCCTACCTTACAATCCCATTAATAATTACTACAATCCTTATTCTCCAAGATTAGTTTCAGGAATCGTCAATAATCCCCCGGAGTTCGTCGAAGAAAGTTCCAGCGTATTAATAATCGATAGTTCTAAAACACTTTTTTTTGATGAGACTCATACAGAGGATAGTGTAAATGTTTATTCTGTATCTCAGGGAAATCAATTAGATTTCGAAGTAAACTTGACGGATTCAGTCAGTTATGAAGATCAAGACAGTTCAGAAATGAGGGTGTCTGTCAATCTTTTTATCGTATCAATCTCCGAAGATAATACAATAGTACCTATAAATCCAAGAACTTATATTCTTTCTGAATTGGCTTATGAACCGAGCTCGAACACTCATAATGGTAGATTTACAGTCCCATATACTATGAGCTTTCCATCTATAACTGGAACTAAAGAAATTTCAACAGCGTCACAATACGATACTGCTACTCAAGATGGCTATTTAGCAATATTATGGATTACTGCTTTTGATAGTGAGGGCGAGTCAGAAGACTTTATAATAGCTTTTTTAATTCAATCGTCTCTAGAATTAGATTTAGTTTTAGTTTTAGTAGTAATAGTAGCTATTGTAGTTGTTATTGGAGTAATTGCGGGCATTTTATTATTTTTAAGAAAAAAGAAATTATCTCGAATATCAACTCCGTCCGAAGGATATTATGAACATTATTATGGAGATGATTCTATTCAAGAGCCATACGATCAAACCCACATAAATGTTCATTACTGTCCTTATTGTGGGTACCAATTAACTTCTCTAAGAAATTTCTGCCCAAGCTGTGGTAAATCATTAAAATTCCAAGGACAATAACTCATACCTTTTTTTTATTCCAAATTAATTAAAGAAGCAGAATTTTATTAAATGTAAGAAAATCAGAGTAATATTTTTTAATTAATAACTGTCACAGTTCCATCTTTTTGGCCAATATATGCTTTTGATGCCATGTTTACAAAAAGGCCGGTATCAACGACACCAGGAATCTTCAATAGTTTCATGTTTAGATCAGAGGGATTTTCGATTTTACCAAAATCAACATCGATAATAAAGTTACCATTATCGCTGACAATTGGTCCTGCTTTTGCATGAGCCATTCTCAATACAGGGGTACCTCCTAATTTATCTAATTTCTTCATAATAGGAACATAAGCTAAAGGAATTACCTCAATTGGCACTCCTTTTTTCCAGTTTTCTCCCAGATACTCTGATTTTTTAGTATAATCCGCAATAATTATTAATTTCTTTGAAGCGGACGCCACAATTTTCTCTTGGACTAAACATCCTCCCCCACCCTTAATTAAATTTAAAGCGTTGTCAATTTCATCTGCTCCATCAATATCCAGATCAATATCGGGATATTGATCTAAAGAAACTAGAGTAAGTCCGTTCTCAACTATTAATTGGCGAGATTGAAATGAAGTTGGGATGCATTTTAGATTCAAATTATTTTTCTGATTTATCTCCGCGATCTTTTTCACGGCATATACAACAGTAGATCCACTCCCAATTCCCAAGATCATGCCTTTTTTAACATTTTCTTCAACTACCTTAAAAGCAGAGTTCTTCTTTCCAAGTTCAATTAAGTTTTCATCCAAAATAATCACCATATTATTATTTCTTGGATAAATTGAGGATTCTAATTGCTAAATACGCTGCATTTTCACCTCTATCTATTCCTACGCATGCCACAGGGATTCTGGGAGGCATTTGGACTATAGATAATAGCGCATCTAATCCCCCTAATTTAGCACTAACAGGCACTCCAATAACGGGTTTATCTGTTTTTGAAGCCACAACGCCGGGTAAAGCTGCAGACAATCCCGCAACAGTAATATATACTAAAGATTGGCAACTTTTTAAATAATCGTCTAATTTGTCTGGATCCCGGTGAGCAGAAATAATTTTTAGTTCATAAGGGATGTTATTTTCCTTCAAAACTTTTTCTGCCTTTTCATAAACATCTTTGTCGGATTCAGAACCAGCGATGATCGATACAATCGTTTCTACCATATTTTAACTAAATGTTCCAAAAATAAAAATGATACTAATAAAATCTTAATAATTTTTCGAGCATATTAGCAAAATGAGTAAATGAATGTTTGAAGTTCCATAGACTAATCATCAAAAACTTTAATACATTTTTGCACCTTCATACCTTAATATCAAAAATTTAATTGAAAATATCTATTAATAACATAATAAAATAAGAGGGATAAAAAAGTATGAAAGAAGTATGGTTAATTGATTACGCACGAACCGCTTTTTCTAGATCTAGACCAAAACAGCCCGAGAGAGATGTGTTTGGCGCGATTAGAAGCGATGAATTGTTAGCTACATTATTGATGAAATTTTTTGATCAAAAATTAGCAGATAAAGGCATCGAGAAAAAGGATATTGATGAGTTTACAGTAGGAACTGCTATGGGTGTTTTTGAAAATTGGACTTATGGAGGTAGACTTCCGTTATTTCTAGCAGAATTTCCAGTAACTGTACCTGCCATGTTTGTAGATCGACAATGTGGTTCCGCTGGGAGTGGAATGCATGTTGGAATTATGGAAATCATGACAGGATATAGCAAAATCTGTTTAGCAGGAGGAGTTGAACATATGACTCGTGTTGACATGCAAAATACCCATGTTAACCCAAATTTAGGAATGGTGAATAAAAAGAGCAAATGGTATCGACCCCAATATGATCTTATGACAACGATTAATATGTTACAGACGGCTCAAAAATTGTACGAAGAGGAAATGCCTAAATTCACTAAAGAAGATATGGACAAATTTGGCGTCAGAGCTCATAATTTGACAGTTGATAATCAAGAAGCCGGTTGGTTTAAAGGCGAAATTATAGGCGTTGAGGGCCATGTTGATGGTAATATCGAAGAGCCAATGATGGTTGAAAAGGATATGGCTGCAAGAAAATCTACTCTTGAAAGTGTTGCGGGATTACGAAGATTGTCAAAACCATTTTATTTGGAAAAGAATGGAGGCAGAGCAGGCTATAAAGAAAGGGAAGGTACTGCTGAGGGCGTAATAACCGCGGGAAATTCGTCTCCATTGAATGCAGGGGCTACTACTTGCCTTATGATGGAAGCTGAAGAAGCAAAAAAACGAGGATTAGAACCATTAGCAAAAATAGTATCGATTGGATGGGCAGGTGTAGAACCTAGTGTTATGGGGCGTGGTCCCGTTCCTGCAACCGAAATGGCTTTAAAACACGCTGGTTTAACTGCAGACGACATAGATTATTGGGAAATAAATGAAGCATTCTGCATTGTCGCGTTAAACTGTATGAAACATTTCAACATCCCAGAAGAAAAAGTTAACATTATGGGCGGCTCCACAGCAATTGGACATCCATTAGGGGCTACCATGATTAGATTACCTGGCACATTAGCTCGAATATTAAAAGATAAAAAAGCGAAATATGGGATTGCTAATGCCTGTTGCGGTGGTGGACAGGGCGTTGCTACAATAATCGAAAATATCGATGCTTAATCTGTTTTTTTAAATAATTACATAAATACTATTTTTTTCTCTTTTTTTTAAACTTCAGAAATTATTTCAGAAATATTTAAATATCAAACAATTACAATTAGTCTTACTAAAATTTCTACAATGATTTTAGTAAAAATAAATTTTAAAAGGTGAATTAAAATATCAGTATATAAAAGTATTCAATTAGTAGCCACAAGCGATAAAAATTGGGCAGATGCAGTAAGAGTTGCTTTCGACGAGGCTAAAAAATCGCTTCGTGGTATAAGAAATATCCAAATCGTCGAATCAGATGTCAAGGTAAAAGAAGATCAAGACAAGCTCATATATCGAGTTCGAGTACAAGTCAATTTCCAGATTGAGCGGTAAAGGATTATTAAATTAATTTTTCTATTTTTTTCTTATTTCTGACCTCATATTCCAAATTCAATTATTTTTATAAAATAATTTTAAAAACATACATAGTTTAGATTTTCATATAAAATAAATTTATAAAAATGAAAAAAACAACGGAATTATTATGGACGCACTGTTTGATACTTACGGGGGGTATATTGTCGCGGGAATTATATCTTTAGTTGTTATTATAGCATGTTGCGTTATAAACAATAAACTCTTAAAAAAATAATCTAAAAAAGTTAAATCTCTAGGCTATTTTGATTTAAATCTTCAAAAAATTGAGCTAAGGATTCTTTGTTTATAATTAAATAATCTCCATCGATTTCGCAATAATTTTTATTTCCCCAGATAATAATAATATCCAGAAGGGTTTCTTTATTCACATTTAGAATATCTTGTATCATGTCAAATCTTACTCGTTTTGAAATACTTAATACTGATTTCAATTTCTCAACTTTATCTTTAATCTCTTGAGTTTTGTTTTTGGTTTCAACGGAATTATCCATATTCATCCTAACTGCTTTCAGTGCGTGCATGGCGTAAACATAATTTGGATCAATTTCCAAAGCTTTCTCATAAGACTTAGCAGCTTTCTCTAAGTTTTCAGTTGCTTCATGGAGTAATCCGATGTTATAATAGCCATGTTTATAATCCGGGTTGATCGAAATCGCCATTTCGTATGAGTTCAGAGCCTCCTCAAATCGGTTTAAATTAAAATAGGCAATTCCTAGGTTATAATGTGCCCTGTAGTTTTCTGAGTCGAGATCTATTATCCGTTTGAAAATACTGATTGATTTCTGGTACTCTAGAACATATTCATCATTTAAAAATCCACCATATGCTAACATAGCATCTATAAGATTATTTTTTATGTCGTTGTCAGGCTTTTCTTGATAGAGATCTTCGAAAATTTTTATTGCTTTTTCGAACTCTTCATTTTTTACTAGATTTTTTGCTTTTTCAACAAGCTTCTCTTTATCAATCAAAAATTACCACTTAGATTTCCGTTTCATACCAATAATCCTTGGATTTCTTCGCACCAAGCTTCATAACTAAGTTTCTTAGAGCGCTATCTGAATCTTGGCAAATTAAAAATACTTTATCTAAATTAAGGCTTCTTTTAATATACATTTGCAGTTCGCGAATTATAATCTCTTCAATTCCCTTTCTATAAGAATTTTCCCTTTTTGTTAAGACTTGGTGTATAAGGGCTCTTTTTTTACCCAAGTAATCTTCAATTAAAGTGTAAGTCCCCCATCCAACAATTACTCCATCTTCTTTAGCAACTATCATAGAATTCCGATATTGAAGGTCTAAAACTCGTTTGTTTAATTCTTTTTCAAATTCCTGCCAAGTTGATACGAAATAGGACTTATTTTGGATAAAATCTTCAAAAATAGAGAAAAGACTTTCTCTATCTAACCTGGGATCATATCGTTCGGTCTCTATCATAATCTCTCATTTAATCATTATTTCATAAGTTAAATCTTTAGATGATAGTTCTGTTAATGATTAATGATTTTATATTATTATTTCTTATCAGTTTTAATTATTCTTTAATAAAAACTCTTTTTTATATTCTGAAATATAAGATATACTAAGATGAAAGAGTATACAAACAAGTTGAAGATCCCTTTTAAGAAAATTAATAAGGAAGCTATCGTCCCTAAACCGTCAAAGAAAGGAGATGCTGGTGCTGACGCACACATTCTAGGTTTTAAGAAAATTATCAACGAAAATGGTAAAAGAGAGTTATTAGAAATTAAATCTGACTCCTATACTCTCAAACCCTTAGAACGAATTGGTTGTCCTTTGGGGTTTGCAACAGCAATTCCAGAGGGATATTACTTCAAGGTCGTTCCACGAAGTGGATTAGGTTTGTGGGAAGGGTTGTCTATTGTAAACTCTCCCGGAACAATTGACACTGGGTATAGAAACGAATGGATGGCGATCGTTGTAAACCTTTCAAATACTGATGTTATTTTAAGAAAAGGAGAAAGGATATGTCAAATAATTCTAGGCAAAATTCATGACTATGAATTTGTAGAAACTGATGAATTACCCGAATCCGAACGAGGTTTAGGAGGATTCGGCAGTACTGGTAAAAAATGAAATAAATTAAATATTTATACCAAATGTTTTAACTATATTATTATGTCAGAATTATCAATAGAAGAAGAATTCATCGTCAACAAGCTAGAAGAAAGCGGGGGAAAATTGAATTACAAGGAATTACAAACCTTATGTCAGGAAGAATTTGAAGGAGTCAGATTACTTAAAAATCTTTCATTTATGTAGTGAAAAAAAAAAACCCTCAAATTTTAAGCAATACTTTATGCATTAATTGATTTTACACAAAAATAATTCTTATATTTGAGTTTAATTTTGGCTGAAAACGAAGAAAAGGAACTGAAGAAGGATCATTTTTTGCATCAATTTCTTAATCCAACGAGTATTGCGATATTTGGTGCAAATGATAATTTACTTACCACGATGGGTTCAATGCAGCTGCGAAACATTATAGCCGGTGGAGGATTTGCTAATAGTATATATCCAGTGCATCCCAGACTAGAAACGATTCAAGGATTTAAGGCATATGAATCAGTAAAAGATCTACCAATAATACCTGATCTCGCATTCCTTATATTACCTACAAGAGCTGTTCCTCAAGTTATGGAAGAATGTGGTCAAAAAGGAATTAAAAACCTGCTAATAACTTCAGGTGGATTTAGAGAGATTGGAGAAGAGGGAGTTAAGTTCTCAAAAAAGATCGACGATATCGCCACAAAATATAATATGCGGTTTATCGGTCCGAACTGTCTAGGAATTTATAATGCCTGGTATGGATTTCCTGAAATGGAGGATGCATATTTGAATACTTTTTGGCCCTACGCAATACCAAAAAGAGGAAATATTTCAATTATAAGCCAATCAGGCACAATCGCGGCTCAAACTTTCTGGCATGCTAAAGAAATGGGTGTAAATATTAGTACATCAATATCAATTGGTAATGAAAGAAATATCGACATGGTCGATTTTCTACAATACTTTAAAGATGATCCCCGCACCGAGGTAATTGGGCTTTATATCGAAGAAATCAAACGAGGAAAAGAGTTTATTAAAGTTGCAAAGGAAATCACCCCTTTTAAACCAATTGTGGCAATTTATACCGGTGGAACTATTGCCGCAAATAGGTCGATTAAAAGTCACACAGGTTCTCTAAGTGGTAATCAAAAAATTTATGATGCTGTTTTCAAAGATTCAGGTATAATTTCAACAAATTCCGTTAAGGATTTCTTATACTATTTGAGAACATTATCGTTTGCTCAAAAATACAACATATTTATGAAAGGTAAACGGGTTGGAATTATTACCGATTCAGGAGGTAGTGGTTCAATGATGGCAAAATCTTTAGAACTCTATGGATTAGAGGTTCCAGAATTTTCTACGCAACTAAAGGATGAGTTATCAGAATTGATACCATTTACTGCAAGCGCGAACAATCCTATCGATGTTACTTTCGATGCAAACTTCTTTAACCTATTCTATAAATTTCCTAAAATGTTGATGAAATCAGGAGAAATTGATGGGATAATTGTATGGGGACTCTTTGATTTTGATGATGTAATGGAAACAATTGAAAACTCTGGTATGGTGATCGATGAAAATTTAAAAAAAATGTCTTTTATGTTAGAAAGATCTGTCTTAAAACCTGTTAAGAGACTTATGCAGAAGTATTCTATACCTGTTTATTTTTGTGGACCTTTTCCATACCGATTTCCTTGGTTTCAAAAATTCATATCATCAGAATTACCTACTTTTGATTTTTGGGATGCTCCACCAAAATGTTTAAAAGTACTTTATCAGTATTCAGAACACAGAAAAAAACATACTTAACAAAATTTTTATTTTAGAAAGTCAAACGCACTTTGAGGATAAAGAGAATATTAAAAAATACTGAATTTATTAATTTACTAATTTAATAAATTGAAAATAGAATCAATTGGATTCTTATTAATTAAGAATTTTGACAAGCCCTAATAATGAAGCAGAGGAATTTTTCCTCCCTCAAGATAATTATAGACTACTTTTTGACAAGACTCCAATTTCTATCGTACTAATAGATATTAATGGTCGAGTTGTAGAGATGAATTCTGCCACTTTAAATCTTTTTGGTTTTAAAAGAGAAACCTTAATTGGTCGTCAGTTTTCCGAACTCTACGATGTTTCCGAAGAGGAAATGGTCCGTATGAAAAAAGTCTTCACACATTTATTCGAGGGGGGTATATTCGGCCCGGAAGATATTCAAATCTATAATTATGATAAAAAACTCATTTGGGTTAATGTAACAGCATCAAAAATTGAGCTTGATAATAAAACTTATATTCAAGTCTTAACGCAAGACATAAGCCTACGCAAGAGTTTAGAACAAGAAGTCAAAGAATCTGAAGAAAAATATCGAGTTTTAGCAGATTCTCTTCCAGAGGTTATTTTTGATATTGACTTAGCTTTTAATATAACTTATACTAATTTAATCGCCTCTAAAATATTTGGTTATACGATGGAGGAATTCAGAGGTGGCATGGATATTTTTCAATTCATATCTTTAGACGATAAAGAAGTGGTTCTAAAACAAACTAAGCAAATTTTTAGGGGAGAATATATAAAGCCATTAATATTGAATTTAAAGAGAAAAGATGGAACATCTTTTTTTGCTAATGTTTACGCAAGCCGAATTTTCAAAGAAAGTAAAGTTATTGGAGTTAGGTGTATAATTCACGACATTACAGAAATGAAAATTGCTCAAGACAAAATAAAAGATTCGGAAGAAAAGTATAGATTATTATCAGAAAATGCCCAAGATTTAATAACAGTGGTTGATAATCACTTAAAAATAGTTTATATTAACGAAAGAGCTCATAAAAGATTGATGGGATATTCTTCAGAGGAATTATTAGGTAAAAAAGCATTAGATCTTATTCACCCTGATGATCGAGAATTAGTCATAAAAGCATTAAAAGACAGGTATAAGTCCATTGAAACAAGGATTAGAAATAATAATGGTAAGTATGTCTGGATGGAAACAACTGCTGATTACTATAAAAATCCAGATGGGAATAACTATGTTCTCACTATTGCAAGAGATATAAGTGAAAGAAAGGAAGCTGCTCAAAATTTAATTGAATCAGAAAAGAAATACAAAGATTTAGCAAACTCATTGCCAGAAGTTATCTTTGAAATAGATTTAAATTTCAAATTAGTCTATACTAATGCAATCGCTTCAGAAATATTCGGATATTCCCATGAAGACTTCAAAAAAGGACTAAATGCAAATGATTTCATTCGAGAAGAAGATAGAGATGAAGTTATTAGGAACCTTAACCTAATATTTAGGGGTAAAACTGTCGATCCTGGTATAATGCAATTCAGAAAAAAAGACGGATCTCTTTTTTACGGAACTATTAAAGCTACCCCGATTTATAAGGGTTCAAAAATTGTAGGCATGCGGAGTATAATCCACGATGTTACTGAAATGGTTAAAGCTGAAGAAAGAATTAAAGAATCTGAAGAACAGTTCCGAACGATTACTGAGCAATCTTTAATGGGTATATCTATTATCCAAGAAGAAAAGATAAAATATGTCAATGAAACACTTGCGGACATCCTAGGATATTCTGCAAATGAACTTTTGAGTTGGTCTACAGGAGAATTTTTTAAAATTATATATCCCGAAGATAAGAAAAAAATCATTGAAATAGCAACCAAAATGGGAAAGCAAAACGAGAATATGTTCCAATTTTATGAAGCTCGAGGTATTCATAAAAACGGTAATATAATTTGGTTAGATGTCTACAACAAAAGTATTATGTTTCAAAATAAGCCAGCTTTCTTAACATCCTACATAGATATAACTGAAAAAAAAAAGGCAAAAGAGGAATTAAAAGAATCTGAGGAAAAATATAGGGTCCTATTTGAAAAATCACCAGTTTCGATATTATTAATTGATTCCTCGGGTAAAATTGAAGATTGTAATCCCTCTTTAGAAAAACTGATAAATTACAATAGAAATGAACTTATTGGTAAACATTTTGCCAATCTTAATATAATTCTTCCTGAATATTTACCCATTCTATCAAAAAGGCTTAAAATTATAGCTAGCGGAGAATTGATTAATCCAATCGAGATACGATTAACGAAAAAAGATGGAAGTCTCATATGGGTAACTATTGAATCATCATTGGTGAAATTGGAAGAAAAACCAATTCTAATGGTGATGGTTCACGATATTTCTGGTACAAAAGAATTAGAGATAAAACTAAAGGAATTAAATGAGATGAGAAAGGAATTTATAGATAGAGCCTCTCACGAGTTAAAAACTCCAATCACAACAGTTTATGGAGCCTACCAACTTTTAGACCTTTTACATAAAGATAATTTCAATCCAGATCAATTGGAATTATTAGAAATGGCATCTATTGGAACTAAAAGAATTAAAAAACTCGTAGACGATCTACTTGACATTTCTTTAATGGAATCTGAAACTTTTAAACTCCATAAAAGTAAAACTAACATTAGTGACATAATAATAAATTGCATCAAAGAAATGAAGTACTTTAGCAACAAGCGCAACCACCAAATAAACCTTGATATTATACCTGATCTTTATATGAACATAGACGAGTCTCGAATAGAACTTGTTTTAACGAATATTATTTCAAATGCAATAAAATACACTCCTCCTAATGGGAAAATTAATATTAAATTGAAGGCTGATGCTCATTTTGCCCATATAGAAATAAAAGACTCAGGAGTTGGATTAACAAAAGAGGAAATTGACAATCTATTCAAAAAATTCAGTACAATTGAGTCTCCACTCAAAAAAGATCTTAACATGGATTTAGGAAGTACGGGATTAGGATTGTTTTTATCGAAGGAAATTATTAATCTCCACCGAGGAGACATTTGGGCTGAATCTGAAGGAAAAAGTAAAGGTTCTAAGTTTATAGTTAAGATTCCCATTAACTAAAATTTAAAAAATTAAGATAAATCTTTGAATAACTTCTTATTTTTTATAATTAGATGCTTAAAAAACCCATATTTAATAATATGAACTCTATTTATATTTTAAAGCAATTGTATTAAAAAGGTCATTTTAATGTCGCTTGAATTTTATAATCCCCCCTTGAGAATATTTAGTTCTTCAAGTACTAAAAAAGGTGTAGAAATAGGAGGAGCCAAATCGATCATCAGCATAGATAGTGAACATAATTTCTACAACGAAGGAAATATCTATACTGAGATGTCTTGGGCTGCTTTTTACGAAGAAGAAGGATTAGAGGATAGTATTGATACTTTTACTACCACTGAATATGACTCGATCAGAGAAGATCCAGAAGCACTAGTAGATACGATTGTTAAGACCATCTATCAGATTATTAACAATCGAAAAATTTTTTATGGAATCGCCGATTTTGAAGTAGATGCATTCTTAGACGCAAATACAACTGTTATCCCCGGACTAAAGTTAGATTATGAGATTATTAATAAATTATTGGAAGCTCATAAAAGATCCCGAGAAAAAGATTTGTTTCCTAAAATTATTAGCGACTCTCAAGATATTAAAAAAATAAAAATTGAATTTCAAGGGACTAAAAAAGCGAATGTTCATATTATGGGTTCAAAATTAGAAGACCTTATCAATAAATTGCGCTTGGCCAAGGGATTTGCTGTAGGAATTGTATGTACCTCAAGAAACGCAGCCAATATGTATATTATGAGCGACAACATCGTTTTTAGCAAGGATGAAATAGCCGAAGTGTATATCGATGATGAGAATATCAAAGTAATCGAATACGGCATTAAAAAGAAATTATTATTCCCAATTAGCTGGTTTAGAATTGATATAGGCATACGATCATTAGAAACTTTAGAGTTATGGGACCAAATTAAAGATAGTCCCGACCTTAACAAAGCTTTCGGCCATTACGAACGCTATATAAACGCTTTAGTCTATAAAAAATTTAAATCGCAGGCAGAATCTCAAAAAATTGGGACCGATTCCGAGGACGATTTCTATAATATGAGTCCCAAAGAGAGAAAAAAAGCGCTAAAAGACATGGAAAAAGCCATAGAGTTCTTAGATAAAGAATACAAAGAATAAACTATTACTTTTTTACTACTTTTGATGTTTTAAAATATCCATCCTTAGTGTGTTTAGCGTTCTTTAGTGCGTCTTCATTTGAAAGCGATTTCCAAGGAATATCTTTTCTAAAAACATTTTTAAGGCCTTCAATTGGGTGCGTCATTGGTTTAACATCTGAAGTATCTAAATCGTTTAGCTTTTTAAAGTAATCAAGAATATCTCCTAGTTGTTTAGCTAGTTTGTTTTTCTCTTCTTCAGATAAATCTAACAATGCTAACTTCGAGATATGCTCTAGTGTCTCTTCTGAAAAGTCTTCCTTCTCTGACATAATTAAATAATTAAAAATGGTTATTACTCCAGAAAGTATAATCCTTGGATATAATTAAGCTTGATCATATTACACTCTGAAGTAAATTAATAGAGAGATCAATAAATAATAATAAAAAGAGTTAATTATAATATTCTTTTTTATTAATTATGACTGACGAAGAAGATCTAAGAGATGAAATTCCATCTTATGCCTATATATCACTAGCTAGAAGAGGAATGGAAAAAATTTCATTAGACCAATGCTTTTTAAAAAACTGCGATAATGACGACTCAAAATTACTGGTACCCTTTAAGAAAGAAGATTTCGAAAATGACAAGGAGCAAGTTCGAAAAATCTATATTAAGTGTAAGAAGTGTGGAGGAACTTTCATTTTAAAATTGAAGACAATAAAGCACGTTGCAAAATCTACTAAAGACAGCGGTGAAGAACCACTTTCAATGGGATTAGTTTACGCTTTAGACGAAGATGAAAATAATTTAGGGCATATTGGTTATTTTTAAAATGAAATTAATGAAATAATACTAATTTTTATATAAGTGAACTGATTTTTAAATAATATTAAAAATCTTTACGAGAATTCCCCAAATGTCGACAAAAATAGCAGAAGAAGATTCATTAAGAAAAAAAGTTTGGAAGATAATTAATTTAACTCAAGCGAATCAGTTATTTGTTCATTCTAAGAATCTGGAAATAAAATATTATAATAAAGAAACTCAAAAAGTTAATACAAAAACCCTACCCGAAATATTGTCTTTATGCGTATTAAATGCTCTGGTTCCAAATTCAGCAATGTTATTAGTTGGTGGACACGGGGGTGGGAAAACGAGTCTTACAAAGCTTCTAGGTAGGATGTTTACTGGGGATTCGCTAAGTGAGATTGAAAATTCAATTATAAGAGGACATCCTCAACTAACTGAAGAAAAGTTGATTGGAACTCTTAAACTTGGGAAATTGATGCATGATGGGGAAGAGGAAGTTGTATGGAGACAATTCGTTACGCATTTCTGGAAAATCATTGATGAAGTTAACCGTTTAACTCCATACGCTCAAGATATTCTTTTGTCTCTATTAGCCGAAGGAACAATCAAATATTACGATGAGATCAAAACTGTTGATAAATACTGTTTATATGCAACAATAAATCCTCAAGATGTCGGAACATTTGAATTGTCGAATCCTTTTTTGGATCGGTTTGGAATTTCAATTCCAATTGTTATGCCTGCTAGTCACGATTTAGAACTGATTTTAAAGGGCAAAGATGAAAAGTATAGTGGTTATGACGAACTCATCCAAGTACCAAAAATCCTAACAATTGATGAACTAATGGAAATATGGTATTATGTAAATAAGATTCCATTCGATGCAGAGGTAAATAATTATATCCACGCTATCATCAGAGACTTTACGTTATGCGTAAGAGTAGATAAAGGAAGTTCTGAAAATCTTAAACCAAGTACAGGATTATGCTCGGGATGTCACTTTAATACAAACCAGAATGTTTGTAATAAAATTGAATCTATATTAAGTGTAAGAGTAGCTAAAGATCTTTTAAGATATTCGAAAGCTTTAACGTGGTTATTAAATCTTAAACAAGTGGACATTAACCTTGTAAATACAATCGCTCCGTATGTGATTTCTCATAGAGTAATGTATTCAAGAAGAGAGTTAGAAAAATCACCATTTTGGGGAAACCCATACGATTTTTCAAGGAATATTTTGGATTTAATTCAGAAACGTTATATCAATCGCGAAGTTTGTTACCAAATAGCGAAGAGATTTAGGGACGGGATATCTAAAGATGAAGATTTAGCTACATTAAAAAATTACCAAAAAAACGATTTGATTGTTAAAAACGATCTACTACCTTTCGTTAATTCGGTCAAGGATAAAAAGTATTCTAAAATTGCCCAAAAGATACAAAATGCGTCGAAAAATGGAGACATAGATACGCTTGCAAAAATAAGAAATGATTTGATTGAAGATATTGATTTCCCTAACAGAGCCTATTTAATTAATCTATGTAACCAAGAGTTATATAAACAAACAGTCACGGATTATCTTTTTAAGTATGTAAACCACAAAGAAATCTGGGCGGACATCGCTAGCGAGTTTCCCAAATTAGAAAAGCCTTTGCTAGAAGCTTTTAAAAGAAGGCAGACTCGACAAATCAGGACAGAAGATTTACTTATTGAAATAAATGTTACGGGAATAAATGATGATTCTTTAGTTAACATTCAGATTTCAGGGGGCTCAGAAGCTCTAAAATTGAGAGCTATTTTAGATAAAATAGACTACATTCAGAAGGAGGACTAGTATAGGATAGATTCGGTATGGCAAAAACTAAAAGGAAGATAATGAGTGCTCCCAAAAAGGTTTTAACCCCAAAAGAACAACATGTTATCAAATTAGCGAAAATCGCTTGGTCTCGAACACAACAAGAATTCTTTTTCCCTCCATTAGACACGCCTAATTTCATATTTGATTACTCAAATTTAGAAGGTTTTTATATTGACCCTGAAAATAAATGGAAAATTACTATGAATTTAGCAAACACGCCAATTTTCATAGAAGATCAAGACTATATAAACTATTTCTATGCTATATCTCTTCATGAAGTATCTCACTACCAAATTATTCCATATGACGGTTTAATCAATGCGAACCTATTAAAAGCTGCTATGATATATATAAACGAAAATTTTGCCCCAATTGTAGTTAATATTTTCGCAGATTTGATTATTGACGCTAAACTTTATAAAAAAAACCCCGAATTAATCTATTGGGAACTAACTAAAACCTATGCTAAGCTCTTGGACAATAGTAAAAATAAACTAAGTGAGTTCTCGAAATTTCTATTTAGAAGTTACGAGAAACTTTTGGATGTTAATATTGCTGATGATGGCTTTTTCTCCAGCGTGGAAGGCCTTTCGAGTCGGGTAGTGAATGTTGTAAAAAAGGATTTGGAAGATGAAACCCTCTGGGAAGATAAAGTTTCTAGAATAGCCTATCATCTAAAATCGCTCGTGAACAATACATTTACATTGGTAGGTTCAAGAACTGAATGCGGTGAGGGTAAAGCTACTCGAAAATCCCCAGGAAGGGGTGGTTTTAATGTGGAATTCCCCGAGGATATTTTAGAGATCATGGATAATCCTTTAGAAAACAAGAATCGAGATAAATTGAAAGAGGATAGAGGCGACGAACTAAGACAAAAAGCAGAAGAATTCGCAAGAAAAACACCTTTCTCAGAGTTTGGAGCCCCTGCAGGTCAAGCAGGAATAATGATTGATGGAAATCCTTTAGCCACATGGTATAGAGGTTTGGCAAAAGATTTAATTCAGATTAAAATTTTCGAAGAGAAACCAGGAGGACAACTACCTGTTTACCCTGAAGTTTGGCGTCTTGGAGATCCTTTAGACGAGTTGGATATCGTTCAAACTATACTGAGTAGTCCTATAATTATTCCAAATATAACTACGCGAAAATGGGCTAAGAAAATAGGTGAGGGGCATTTAGTAGAAAAGCAAATACCCGATTTATTGCTCGTACTTGATTCTTCAGGTTCTATGAAATGGAATTATTTGGCAAAGAAAGCCAGTGGGGTTTATCATACTGCTTTATTAGCATCTTTTGCAGCGCTCCATTTTGCTGCTCATAAAGGTGTTAAATTTAGCATTATTAATTTTTCTAATCGTGCTGATATATGTGATTGGACTCATAACTACCAAAAAGCAGAACGAACACTATTAAGATATCAAGGTGGAGGGACGCAGTTACCAATAAAAGCGATAGAAAAGCAATGCGAAAAATCGGATAGAGAAGTTTTACTTTTTATTATAACTGACTTTGGAATCTATAATTGGAATAACGCAAAAAAGTTACTTCTAAGTTTAACTAATAAAGGACACAAAATTGTGGGTTTTTTCATTGGAGCCTCTAAAATACCTAAAGATAAATTTAAAGGCTTATTAGAAAAAGTAACATTTTACACAATTAAGAACAGTAAAGATTTAATTAATTTAGTAATAGAAGAAGTAAGGAAATACTATTCAACGTGAAATTCAAGGTTGTTTATTCATTTCCCGCAGATATTGCTTCATGAAATACCTTTGACTCTCGCAATACATTAATCTTTGCTTTTCCGTTAAGTGCGTACATCTCTGTAAAACGGTTTGAATCTCCTGGAGCAGTTTAAAATTCGATCTTTTGGTCTTTTCCGGTAGATTTGATATCTTAGCTTCAATTTCTTCCTTAAGTTCTTCATCGTAAAACAAATCCTTAAGATTGAGAATAGGCTCTGAATCATTTAATCTCGATGTTATCATTATCGGCAACCTGCGGAATTTTCTATTCGACTTTTTTTCTAATTGTAGACATTCAGATAATAGCCTTGAAATATCTACATATATATAGAAATCAGAATTCTTGTTCTTTTCAAACTGAGTGATATGCAGGTAATACCATTATATACTTAAATAGCCGACTAATTAGATCTTTGCTAAATCAGTACAAAAAGAAAATAACTATAGCAATAAGATCAAACTATAGCAAAACTATGTTTAAAAAGGTAAAAATTATCTTATAATAGGAATGTTATTTTTAAGAAGATTAAAAGTGCTTTTCAAGCCAATCTTCAAATTTAATCTTTCTAAGTTCTTCTGCCCAAAGTACTTTGATATTGGGTTGGTCCGGTAGCAAATTTTGATTTTTTAAAAGTTCATAAAGTTTCTCGAGTGCTTTTTCGATTAAAATACCATATAATTTTGTCTCTTTTTCGTCAATGTCGAGTTTCTTTTTAATTTTTTCCTTGGTATCGTTAACAATTTTTACCCAACCCTCCGCAAATTTTAAAATATACTCTTCCATATCATCTAAACTCTCCATGGTAAATATTGGAAATGTTACTGTGTATTTGTTTCCTTGTAATTTAACTAAATTATACCATTCTAAATTTAAAAGGTGATTTTTGATTGTTTCTTTATCCCATTGATATTTTAGCTTACATTCGTATTCTTCTTTTGATATTAACAGAGGATTCGGTGAAAAATTTAGATTTTCATACAGTTCTTCGAATCTTTTCGGACTTTTGGCGAGCGTAATTAGAATCTCTCTTCTTACCTTATTTTCTAACACCCATGGAACTTCTAACTCATCCCAAGGTTGCATTGTTCCAAAATCAAACCAGGGTTCAATCTCGTCGATGTTTATTTTTCCCCTAAAACGGTAATTCTGGTACTTCGTGTTCTCTTTCATTCTTTCCTCCTTAGTCTTGACAATATTATTTAACAATCTAAAATTTAAATTTCCCTATAATACTTCAAGTATCTCTGGGAGCAATAACCATCCTTTTCTTTCGTGAATTATGGTTCCTTTTTCGTCAATAACAAATTGTCCGGGACCCTGTTTCTCCCAGCCTTCATATTCGCCGTGTTGAAGCCCCAACTTTACTGCTTCCTTCAATTTGCTTCTAACTTTTGTTACTGCTTCAGCGGTCATTAATCCTAATCCGTATTCTGCGTATAACTCGTCTTTCGTTGAAGGTATTACAGGAAAGTCAATTTTATATTTCTCAATAAACTCTTTAGCGACCTTTTCACCAGATTGAGTTACATAGATTAATTTAGCTCCTTTATTTCTTATTTCAGTGACTTTCTCCATTAGTATATTTAGATCCAATTGACAAATTGGACAGCCAAAATACCTTGAGAAAATTAAAACAATCTTTTTTTTCCCTATCAGTTCTCCTAATTCAATTGTTCCAGCATTGTAGGAATCAATTTTGAACAAAGGAGCTTTATCTCCTTCCTTTATATTATTCTTACTCATTTTTTATTTTCACTTTTTTTTTATTTTTAGATTACATTACATTATTTTATTTATAATTTTACTTCCTCTTGAAGCATTGCTTCTATAAGAATGTCTGTTGCTTCTTCTTCGGATAAACCCTTAGCCATAAGTTCATCTAGCCATTTTTGTGGAAACCGACCTAAAGAAGCTTCGTGTGAAATGCTTGAAGTTGGGTCGGTAGCTCTAATGAAAGGGCGAGCTCTACATATTGAACCACGCCCAAGAACAATCTCACTACATTCAACATGCCCGTTGCAATAAGGGGCATTACCTTCTGTAATTCCGTACATTAAAACTTCTCCTCCATCCTTTGCAGCAGCTTTCATTTTAATAACGCTTCTAGCATTTTCTCCTTCAAGAAAAACTGAATCACGAATTCTTACAGAATCTTTAATATTTTTTCCAAAAGCTCTAACATTTGATCTAATAATACTATCTTTCATTGCGTAAATGTCAATTAATATTTTAACCCTACCAGGTGTTCCTTTAGTAAGATTAAAATTATTTTCGAAAACGCTATTTTCTCCAACATATATATAGCTTACTGGAGCAACTAAAGCCCCACTCTTTTCACCATGGTAATGAGTTTCACTATATGTAAAGTTGCAATTTTTCCCTATGTAATAATGACCAAACATTTTATGAATTAACCCATTTGCATTTGGAAAGCTACAGTGAGCTTGAATTTTTACATCTGTATTATCTTCGGCTATAATTCTTGGAAAAATCTCTTGAACTCCGGTTTCCTTATTTATCCCAAAACATAAATGAACGGGGTCTTCAAGTTTCGTTCCTTCTTTTATAAGGATATCAGCAACTATTCCATTAGGAATTTCACGTCCCTTTAATATTATACCATCAACTTGTTCGATACCGGATATTTTGTTGAAATCCAATAATAGTTTGGCACCTTTGCCGTGACCAGGTAAAAAATTTCGAATATCTATGTTATAATCTTCAAGACTTTGCAATATATCTTCAGGGTAATCGCTAGTTTTCATGATAAGTTCTCTTCTCTAAATATTCTATCAATATAATCGTCATCAAAGCATACTGCTCCATTTTTAAACAAAGTTCTTTTGCAAAACGCTTTAAGCCCTGCTTTAGCACAATATCTAAGCATTACTCTCGGAAACTCATCAGTAATAATATGGTTGCCACGCCATAACAATGTTCCATAATCTGCTACCATTCCAATGTCTTCGCGATGAGTAATTAATAAGATCGTCATGTTTAGTTTTTTTATGTTATCAAAAATATTCATAAAATCCTCCAGCACGATAAAGTCCAAACCACTGTCAGGTTCGTCCAATATAATTAATCGGGGATTCATTGCTATAGCTGCGGCTAATTCTACTCTCTTTCTTTCTCCTCCACTTAGCGATTTATCAATTATTCGGTTGTAATACCTTTCGGGTTCCAAATTGACAATTTTTAAAACTTCAAAGACTTTTTCTTTGATTTTTGATTTATCTTTCATACCTAAAGAAACATATTTATACACAGATAAACCATCTATTCTCGCGGGTTCTTGCCATGTTAAAGTAATTCCAAGCCTTGCTCTTTCGGTTATATTCAAATTAGTAATGTCAATACCATCAAAGTATATCTTTCCATTTAACGCTTTATAATCCCCTAATCCCATTATGGTATATGCTAAAGTCGATTTACCGGATCCGTTTGGTCCCACTATAGCGTGAATCGAACCCTCCTTAATTCCAAAAGAAACATCATTTAAAATGACGCACTTCTGGTCAAAAGTTGGAATTGTTACTCCACTCAGTTCTAATAACAATTAACTATCCTCGAGTTGTTATTATATTTATTATGCCCTTATAATTCGTCAAATTTTTAATATTTAATGTTAATAAATTTTTATTCAAAATGACTTTCTTATGATTTGAATCAAGAATGCTCTTATAATTAATAAAAAATTCATAAGAGGAATTTTAATATTGAAATGTTTCCTAAATATTATATTAGAAGCAATTAAATTGATAATTAAAAAATTAAATAATTCACCTAAAAGGAAATGAATATGGTTAAAAAGGAATATATATGCGAAAAAGGTAAAAGATCCTCAATTATTATTGAGGACTTGAAAACCGATATACAAGAAGGAGCAACAATGATTTTAGGATTTGCTGGAGTTGGTTTAATCGGACCAATAGTAGCAAATACTTTAATCGAGCAAATTCCGGATATTAAAGAGTTAGGATTTGTTACCAGCGAATATTTACCCCCAATTTCTGTGTTTTACGAGGGAGTTCTAAAACATCCATTTCGAATATATTATTCTCCTCAGCATAATCTCATTGTTGGAATA
>JAHQWP010000044.1 GCA_029856235.1 Promethearchaeia archaeon | reverse complement strand
CAGAGCAAATTCCACATGTAGTACAGAGGGCTTTATCTCTCTTAATTTCGTCATTTAATAACTGAAGGGCATTATTAGGGCACGCATTAACGCAAATCTCACATAGTTGGCATTTATCTTTAAAATACGACATTTCAGGTAATAATTTTTGCGACTCGGGATTTTGGCACCAATCGCAGGTTAGAGGGCAACCTTTCAAAAAAATTATAGTTCTAATACCAGGGCCATCATATATCGCATAATTTTGAACGTCAAATATTATACCTTTCATTTAAATGTTTAAACACTAGTATGTTCTGTTCTAGAAATGATCTCCTCTTGAATTTCTTTTCCTAAGTCAGTGAAATAAGCGGAGTAACCTCCAACTTTAACGACTATATTTCTATACGGTCCTGGATCTTGCTGGGCTGCTTTTAGCACTTCTGTAGATACAACAGTAGGTTGAAGCTGTTGACCTCCTAAACTAAAGTAAGTTTTGATAAGCGAAATCCACTTTTTTCTAGTTTCTCTTGTTTTTCCAATTCCAGACGGATGCATTCGTATGTTAACTGCACAACCACAAACATGCTGGAAATCAAGAGCCGCTACTGATCGAATGACACCAGTTGGTCCATTTTTCTCAACATTGTATGGATTACAGCTTGCTGCAAATGGTTTTCCGGCAAGTCTACCATCTGGCGTTGCGATACCTATTCGTCCATCGTATGTGTGAGAAGTCATTGATATAACAAAGGGAGCATAAACTCCACCTCTGTAAGTTTTATAATTATAAGTTTCTTCAAAGATCCGTGTGGTAACTTCTCGAGCAAGTTCATCACATTCTGGGTTTCCATTCCCCCATTTTCCATCAAGGTCCAGAATCATTTTATGGATTGTTTGATAATTACCAGTGAAATTATTATCAATTGCTTGTATTAATTCTTTAAAATCGAATTTTTTTTGCTCAAAGATAAGTTTTTTAATTACATATAATGAATCAACCATATTTGCAATACTATTCATTATAAGAATTCCTTCCGCATCGTAAAAAGCACCTCCTTGAGTTACATCCTTTTTGTTTTTAAAGCATCCTCGCATGAATGCAGATATGAAAGGAGCTGGAAAATAATTAGCAAATAGTTTATCACGTATATAAGTGGCTTCTACAATTTTCTGAATAACAAAATTTATTTGCTGGCAAAATGCATCGAGAAATTCATCGAATGTATCAAAGTCATCTGGATTTCCTGTCTTTAATCCCACGTTATTTACTAAACCACCGATTGTTAAGCAGTTGCCATTCCGAAGAGTCATATCAAGAGTTCTACACAATAAAAGAGCTGAAAAACCAATTCCTCCTGTTTTCCCTGGGCTGCACATATCTACACATCCAGTGATTGAATAAGCATTTGCATCCTTTTCAGTAATACCTCGATTCTTTAATGCTTCAATACATATATTATCATTTAATATTGATATACTTGAATATCCATTGTATTGGATTTCAGCAACCATCATATATAATTCTTCAGGAGTATTATCATGAAAACGAACAGCAAAATTAAGAGAGGCTTTTGATCTGTCTGCTGCTTCTAAAATTACATAGGTGAGTTCGTTTGTGGCATCTATTCCCTCTTCATTTAAACCCCCTAATGTCACCGGTTCTGAACCTTCAAATCGCTGGCTAAAATCACTCACGGCGTTAGAATAAGGACGGATATTATGACTCATTATATTCAGAACTAACTCTTCAAATAATTCACGCGCTTCTTCTCGAGTGATAAGATCTTTACTAATGTCTGATTGGTAAAAAGGATAAAAGAGTTGATCTGGACGACCTGGACCATGCACATTAAAGGGTATGGTTAAATCCACAGTTGATTTAACAATCCAAAATGTTTGTATTGCTTCACGAAGTGTAGTTGGAGGAAAATTTGGGATTCTTTTACACGTTTTATACATATCTGAAAGTACCTTTTTTCGATCAACATTGGTAGTCTTATTTAATTCTACTTTTACCTTTTCTGCCAATCTACGCGAAAAAATCAATACAGCCTCAAGTGTTATTTCAATAGACCTTAAGAAATCTTTTTGGTCATCGGTTAAATCCTTTTTTTCGATCTCATCCTGGACTTCCTTCTGCATATTTAAGAGTCCTTTTTTCAAGACCGTTTCAAAATCAAGAACTAAATGGCCTTGCCATTCAGCAACCACCGCACAGGGGGATATTACTATATCGTTTTGAGCAGTTTTTAAAGGTAGGTGAGTTAAAAATTCATACGATTCACCTGTATATACATCAGAATTAGTTAACTCTTTCTCTAGAATATCAGAAAGTGTTTTATTTTTCCAATAAGGAATAAGTTCTTCCAATAGAATTTTTTTATCTTCTTCTCGAATTTGATACGGATTGATTTTTCTTTTATCAAGAGTATCAGTTCCAAGAGTTGTAATAGGAGCATTAATTTTTTTAGTTTTTTCAAGTAATTCAAGAAGACCATCAGGTCCAATTTTTTTTATCATATATGACATGTAGTTCTTATTACTTTCTTTCATATATTTATTCATAGTTTTCGTATCAAGTTCAACTTCAAAAACATTATTCCATATTCCACGTTCTATGTCAATAGGTATTCCGATAAAATTTTCTGTCCATTTTCCTGCGATTCGATCATCAGGATCTATATAGATAGTCATATTTTTGATAACATTCTTCATACAAAGAGCAACTCTTACACCAATAGGCAACCCCTTATTTTCAGTTTCCTTCCATTTTTCTGTATAAAGTTGTGCTCTCTCGATAGAAATTGAAGGAACATCATCAAGGAATCTGCTTCTTATTCTTTTTATTCTTTCACTCGCATTATCAATTAATTCAATAATTTTTAACACCCCTTAAAATAAACTATTAGAGAATCGAAATTTTATGAAATTGCTAAATATAACATAAATTTTCTTAAATTAATTAAAAGCAATTAAGTAGAAATATTTATAATTTGCTATCATACTAATTTCATCATTTATAATATTCTTTTAAGAATTCGGTTATTTCCCGAAATTATGTCATCAATTGATAAATAAAATTAGCTCTTAGTGAAAAGCTAATTATTCACCGAAAATAAATTGTTTTAGGTGTAGCCCTTCTACAAATTGATTTACTTAGGTAAATAGCAAATGACCATATATCCTCATCCCAGGACTCGTCTTCTTCTGCTATGTGTAGTGATTTTTTAATATCTTTAATTGTCTTAGCACGTGTTATCCGTTTTTTTGTTTTAGATTCTTGATTTAAATATTTTTTAATACTTTTTTCCACTCGTTTTAATCCAATTTCAACAATCGCATCAGATTTAACTTCAACTTTAGTTGGTTTTGTGTCAGCTAACATTAATCTTGTTAACGCTTCGAAAGCTATTTCTACGTTTTCTCCAGTTTTAGCACTGACTTCGATAAATCCATTTACCCCTCTTGACTTCGCAATCCTTATCCCATCTGTTGAAGATATTTTTCTATCGTCTACTAAATCCGCTTTGTTTCCTACAACTATAATTGGAAATATGTCTTCTTCTCTAATTTCGTTCCTAATAACGCCTAACCAATCGTCTATGTGAGCGATCGATGAGTAGTTTGTGATATCGTATAAAAATAAACCACCCCGAACGCCTTTAACATAATCTGGTAATAAAAAACGGAATCTCTCTTCTCCCCTAAAATCAAATATCAGTAGCTTTACTTTTTGTCCGTCAACCGACATGCTTCTAACTTCGAAATCGCCTACGATGGTCATTGTATTGTCCGATACAAGCAAACTTGTTAAAAATCCATGAGTAAGTGTATTTTTCCCAGAGCCGGCATCTCCAAAAGTTACGATTTTAAATGTTGCGTCGTATATTTCGTTCAATATTCCTTTATTTATATTCCTCCTGCTTAAGGATTATGTATTCGAATGGAGAGATTGAAAAACCTTTTTTTAGAATCTTAATTGCACCTCTAATTATTTCTCGTCCGAGAATAATTAATATCTTAAACCATATAAATTTCACATTTTTGTACGTTTTTCAGGAGAATACAATGAAAAACCTGAACGAAAATGGGATTCTTCTGTAAAAGAGAGTAAATAAGATCTACAATGTGTTTTCAGGGCCATCATATATCGCATAATTTTGAACATCAAATATTATACCTTTCATTTAAATGTTTAAACCCTAGTATGTTCTGTTCTAGAAATGTTCTCCTCTTGAATTAAAGCTATTTTAAATCAAAATAATCATTTAGGGTTATTTCACGAAACCACTGAAATTCTAAGTCTCAACCAATTTCTCTTAAAGATTAATTTTGGTTTTCCTCAAAGTCAACATTTATTATTTTCAACAAATTCCTTTCTATAATCTAGATTTGGAATTGGAATTACTTTTTCTCGAATCATAATAAAATTAACAGCTAATTGATAAATTTGAGGTTATAAAAGTTTAATCATACTTGCATTCTTTTATCAACTTACCCTTCTCTGATAAGTTTAAGACGATGCCTTTCGGTCTACTCATTGCTTCAATCGAATACTTTATTCCTTGCGTTCCTAAGCCTGATGATTTGGTTCCCAAAAATGGAAAATGGTCGGGACCTCTTTCACTTTTTCCATTTATTTGAACGGTTCCTACTTCTAATTCCTGTGCTATGTTAAAAGCTAAATCGATGTTTTCTGTGAAGATCATGCCTTGAAGCCCGTATTCTGATTTATTTGATATGTCTATCGCTTCTTCAGCACTATTAACTCGTATAAAAGGTAATATTGGCCCAAAGGGCTCTTCCCAGGCAATTCTCATTTCACTCGTAACATTATCTATCAATGTTGGCCATATAATGTTTCCTTCTCTTTTATTTCCGCATAGTAAAGTACCACCTTTTCTTAAAGCATCGTCTATTAGACCCTGAACGAAATCGCATTGTTTTGAACTTATGAGGGGCCCGATAGTAGCGTTCTCTTCAGGATTTCCAATGGATAAATTCAGAGTTTTCTTTTTTACTAATTCTATTAATTTATCAGCAATTCCGGGCATTGGAAGAACTCTCTTTACTGCCGTACATCGTTGCCCGCTATATGAAAATGCTCCAGAAACAATTGCATCTGCTGTCAATTCTAAATTTGCATCGTTTAGAACGATAGCGGCATCTTTTCCACCTAACTCCAATAGTAAAGGTTTCATTCCGACAACACTTGCAAGATGTTTCCCCGTTTCAGAAGATCCAGTGAAGGTTACCATGTCAACTAAAGGGTGTTGTACTAAATAATCCCCAATTTCAGATCCTTTCCCAGTGATTATATTAAAAACCCCAGGAGGAACTCCCGCCTTTTCTAAAATTAATCCAAAGAATAAGGGACTGATCGCTCCTTGGGAAGGAGGTTTGACTACAACGGTGTTTCCTGCCATTAATGCTGGAGCTATTTTAGACCCCGTAAGATTAAACGGATAATTAAACGGACCAATGCATAGAATCACCCCTAATGGAACTCTGTATGTTATTGACATTTTATCTTTACTAAAACCTTTAAACGCATCTCCGTAAATTGCTTCTCCTTCTTGTTGTAATCCAGCTTCAGCTGTGGCTTCAAATAGTTCGGAAGTTCGGATTATTTCTGATACGGCACTTTTTATTGGTTTACCTATCTCTTTCATCATAATATAACCCAAGGGATTAGCCCATTCTTTAATTAAATTAGCAGCTTTCATTAATATATCAGCTCGTTCTCTCTGAGTCTTTTCTTCCCAACATTCTATACTTTCATTTGCCATCGTTATGACCTTATCAGCTTCTTCAATGGTACAAGCTTGCACAGCTCCTACAATTTTATCATTATAGGGATTTTTAATAACGATTGTTTTTCCCGAAGATGATTTCTTCCAAGAACCTGATGCATAAAATTTAAAATCTAAACCATCTCTCATTACAAATGAATTAGGAATTTTTTCGAGTTCTTCAATCATGATTTTCAACTTCCTAAAGATTTCTTTTAAAAAAAAATATTCTTAGAGTTTTAAGAACATTATCATTATTAAAATTATTATTAATAATTCAAATGCCTTCCTCATTTTTGTCAAAATACCTAAAAAATTTCTTACCTAGAATATTAGGTTATTTCACGATCAAGAATTCTACAATTTTCTAAAGGAATCTTTAATTTTATATACACATATGTATAAAAGTATATTTATCTTAATATGTCAATGTAATAAAAATAATCCAATTTAAAATAAATATTAAAGGTGTAAGTTATTGAAAGCTGAATTGATTGAATATGATGCGTTAGGTTTAGCTGAAATGATTCGAGATGGAGAGATCAAGTCATCTGAATTAGTAGAAATAACTATTGAGCGAATTGAAAGGATTAATCCCAAAGTTAATGCTGTAATCCATAAGATGTACGATGAAGCGCGTGAAAAAGCTCAAAAATGGGATAACGATGTTAGGTCAGGTAAAAGAACTGATGCTATTTTCGGTGGGGTACCATTTCTATTAAAAGATCTTATGGCAGAATATGGTTCTGCTCCATTAAGCAGTGGTTCTGGGGCAGTCCATGGATATATTGCGCCATTAGATACCGAATTAGTAAAGCGGCATAAAGCCGCTGGATTAATCACGGTTGGAAAGACAAACACTCCTGAATTTGGATTCCTACCAACTACTGAACCCATGCTTTTTGGTCCCACTTTAAATCCTTGGAACCAAGAGATAATCCCTGGTGGTTCGAGTGGTGGCTCAGCGGTGGCCGTGGCAACAGGTATCGTTCCAATAGCTCATGGAAACGATGGCGGAGGTTCTATTCGTATACCTGCGTCTTGTTGTGGGGTTTTTGGGTTGAAACCGACTCGCGCAAGGAATCCCATGGGGCCATATTACGGTGATTTTGCTAGTGGAATTGCTGTAGAACACGCTTTATCTCGCACTGTAAGAGATTCAGCTGCTCTTTTAGATGCTACATCTGGACCAGATATAGGAGACCCTTATTACGCTCCACCAAAGAAACGACCTTACTTAGAAGAAGTCGAAGAAGATGTAGGGCGCCTGAAAATTGGTTTCTTATCCTCCATTCCTGGTGGCTGGAGTTTTGAGTCAAAAATCCATCCAGAATGCGAAAAAGCAGTAAGAGATGCCGCTCAACTCTGTGAAAGTTTAGGTCATGATGTTGAAGAGATAAATGCTGAAGAATTAAGTTATGATAACCTCTTCATGCATTTTGGGATTATATTTTCTAGCTCTGCTGGTCAAACCATTTCGTACTTGGAGAAATTGTTAAATAAAAAGATAACTCAAGAGGATTTAGAGCCTATATCGTGGCTATTTGTTCAGAATGCAGCAACTCGATCAGGAGCTGATTATCTAACCGCAGTAGCACATTTCCAGAGTTTTTCACGGAAAATAGCGCAATGGTTTCATAAAGGAGACTATGATTTACTACTCAATACAACTCTTACAACCCCTCCAATAAAAGCTGGATCTTTTAAAGCAGTTAATTTAGCTAAAGCAGGTAAAAAGATCATGTTAATGAGTAAACTTGTCGCTTTTACTTTTGTTTATAATGCAAGCGGTCAGCCAGCAATGTCAGTTCCATTATATTGGACTGCAGATAATATACCGATAGGTATTCAATTCGCGGCTCCTTTTGGTGATGAAGCAACCCTTTTCCGTTTAGCAGCACAATTAGAACAAGAAAGACCTTGGATCAATAGAAAGCCTCCGATTTACAGCTATTAATTTTTACGTATTATTTTCAACAAATTCCTTCCTATAATCTAGATTTGGAAGGTTATCAATGGTATAAGGTAAGGTAGCATCATTAGGAATTGGATTGATATAAATCTCTCTAAATTTTTCATTCTGCATTCTACAAAATGGAGTACGATGCTTGTAAGCCTGATGATGGATCATTTTTTTCCAGATTTTTTTTAAAGGAGCATCTCGAATATTACCAAAAGAAATTGGGGTAAAATCGCAAGGACTTACGTCGCCATATGCAGACACATAGTATTGAATATATGCTGCTAAGC
>JAHQWP010000043.1 GCA_029856235.1 Promethearchaeia archaeon | reverse complement strand
AAGGTTTTGGCATCGCTTTCGTGGATCTCTCGACAGGAGAATTTGTTACTACAGAATTTTTAAAAACCGACCAAGATCCGTTAGAAAAATTATTGAGCGTTTTTTCACAATATGATCCAGTTGAAGTAATCGTACCCACTGAAATAAAAACAGATGGGCATCTCTTTATGTTATTAACTGATTTGAATGACGCCCTAATTAAAACATTTGACGATAATGTTTTTGATTACGATGAATCGTGTAATCTTATTAAAAGGCACTTTAAAATTTCCAATTTGAATAGCTTTGGTTTAGAAAGAAATGAATTAGCGGTTCAAGCGTCTGGAGGGTTATTAGCATTTTTAAAAGAAACCCAGAGAGATGTACTTCCCAACCTTTTCAAAATCAGTTATATTCGAGAAGAAAAGGTGCTACACATTGATTATGTTACGCAGAGAAATTTGGAATTGGTCAATTCGCTCTGGGAAAAAGGGAAAGATACTACATTATACTCAATATTTAATCAGACGCACACCCCTATGGGAGCTCGATTACTAAAAAAAATTATACTCCAACCACTAACGAATATAGATGAAATAAACCAGAGGATTAATATTGTTCATAAGTTTAAAGACGATGTTTTCATAAGATCAGAGTTAAGGGAAGAATTAAAGGTTATTGGTGATCTGGAAAGATATATTAACAGAATCAATTATTCTAGGAATTCAAATGCTCGCGATTTAATTAACATCAAATACGCTTTAGAAAGGATACCTAAAATTAAAAAAATACTAGAAGACACTAATAATCCAGAAATTTTAGATTTCGATAAAAAAATCGATAATTTTAAAGAGATTCATAGCATAATTGAGGTTTCAATCAATGAAAATCCACCAACTACGATAAAAGAGGGTAATCTAATTAAATCGGGCTTTAATGAGAGGATCGACAATTTAAGAGATGTTCTTCAAAATGGTAAAAATTATCTTCTTGATTATGAGAGAACGCAGAAGAAGAGATGGAATTTAAATTCTGGTCTGAAAGTGGGACACAATAATATCCTAGGTTATTACATTCAAATTACTCTAAGAACATTAAAGGAGATACCTAAAGTCCCAAATGAATATATTGAACGCCAAACTCTAAAAAATGCAAAAAGATATACTACGGGAGAACTTAAGAAACTTGAAGAAAAGATAGTACACGCCGAAGAACAAATAAATGAAATAGAATACGAAATTTTTTGTACAATACGAGAAAAAGTCGTAGGTAAGACATTAGATATCCTAGATACTGCGAGAACTATAGCTTATATTGATGTATTAGCTTGTTTTGCTGAGATTGCTGAGAAATATAATTACTGTCGACCTAAGATGAATTCTGAAGATAAAATTATAATTAAAGAGGGAAGACATCCCGTTGTAGAGCAAATTAATCTCTCTGAAAGATTTATACCCAACGATTGCTATTTGGATACCAATAAAGAGCAAGTATTAATAATTACAGGCCCAAATATGGCGGGAAAAAGTACTTATCTTCGACAAGTGGCTTTAATTTGTATTATTGCTCAAATGGGTTGTTTTGTACCAGCAAAATCAGCAATTCTTGGCGTAGTTGACAACATCTTTACTCGAATTGGTGCTTCTGACGATTTAGCAAGAAAATTAAGCACATTTATGATTGAAATGACCGAAACCGCTAAAATCTTGAATTTTGCTACGGAGAAAAGCCTTATTATTATAGATGAACTGGGAAGAGGGACCAGTACCAGCGACGGTCAAAGTATCGCTTTAGCAACTCTTGAAAAGTTACATGAATTAAAAGCAAAAACACTATTCAGCACTCACTATCACCAATTAACGGAAATAGATTTACCTCGAATTAAAAACTATCATCTTGACATTATTGAAAATGACGATGGCAGCATTAATTTCATTCGTAAATTACAACCGGGAAGCACTGATAAATCTTATGGAATTCACGTTGCTAAATTAGCAGGAATTCCAGATGAGGTTATCATTAGAGCCTTTGAAATCTTAGATCAAATTGAGGAAAAAGATCCTTTCAAAGCTACAGTAAAAGAAAACGGTAATGGATTGTTACATGGGAAGTATCACGATAAATTACTCCAAGAAAAAAAAATAGCGCTAGATAGAGTAAATTCAAATTTAGAAGTGAAAAAAAAAGAGTTAAATCGATTTGAGGAGGAATTAAATAAGATTAAAAAAGTCATAGCTGAAAAATCCTTTGAAATCGAAAAAACAATCAACTCTCAAGTGAATGGCGAGAGAACTTTGCAATCAGGCAGCATAAAGAAAAAAAAATATGTTCAAACTACTTTCTTTAAACCAACATTCGTGAAAGAAACGGTTGATGACGAATACTTCAGAGAGTTAGTTGAAGATATTGCCGAGATCGATATCAACATACTAACTCCCATTGAAGCGATGAAGAAGCTTATATTAATAAAAGAGAAATTATCAAACATCAATAAATAAAGATCATAGGTAAAATCCAAACTGTGATACTAATATAGAGATAGAAGAGTATTAGGATTGATACAATTATTGTCCTGAATTTTTGCCCTTTCTCATATTGCATAAGATGCTCAAATACTATAATAAACATAAATCCTAAAAACATTAAGTGAGAAGGTTGGACTGCTTTCCATATTATTGGGTCAAGGGGTGTAAGGCCTTGAATACCAGGAGTAGAATTGGACCAATTATTAAGCATTTGAAAGAGATAATCAGGAAAAATGATGTATGGTAAACATAAAGCAGCGAAAGGAACAATGTAATAAATCAATTCCTTGAATTTAATTTTCTTGGTAAGAAGTAAAACGGGGATGAATAGAACAGAATTTATTTTTATGGTTGAGAGGGCAAAGAATATCCCTGACACCCACTTATTATCATTTTCTAAAGAGCTGTAAGACAAGAGTAAGAAGAATATGAGTAAGAAATTACAATTATTATACCACCCATCAATAATAAAACCAACGAGAATTGTGAAGTAGAACCAGAGCAAATTTGTTCTATTTTTAATTATTTTAAAACCTTTGAGAACAATATAACTAGAGATTATTAAGCGTATTATGTCCCATACATATACACCAATTTCAAAAGGAATAAATCCCATTGGATAAAATATGAAATACCAAAAGTAGAGGTAATACGGGGGCCAATCTGGCACTCCTTCTGGTACGATAACCGGGTCGTAAAAGTCAATTAAACCATTCTTTAATCCAAGTAAGAGTATTTCAAAATCCACGTCTCTAGTATCACCTAATAATGACGGTTGGTCGATGATATCAATTATGATTCTACTGATGAACAAAATTATGGCTGTAGCTATTAGAAGATAAACCATATTAGTATGAACGGTATAGCGTACTTCTTCAGCCATGATAATATGAAAATTTTATTTATTTGATATCGATAGTTTTAAGTATTAATCGAAATTTATAAGAATTTTGTTGTAGCTCCTATTTCGTTTATTAGACTGTATTTATTTAAATCTTAATAGAGTTTTATTTTATATTTGATGGTTATATGATCCATATAAGCTTTTTTAAATTAAATTAAATAACGATGGATTAGGAATAGTATGAAAAGAAGTAAAATTAAGAAAATTGTTGATGCAGAAAAAATAGCCGCTGGAGAGGTAGTCGAAAGGCCGGCAAACATCGTAAAGGAATTAATTGAAAATAGCATTGATGCGGGAGCGAAAGAGATACGTGTAATAATCAAAAAAGCAGGGAAAAATTTAATCCAGATTATAGATGATGGTATAGGTATCCCTCCTGACGAGATTGATCTAGCGTTTGAGCGCCATACTAGTAGCAAGATAGTGAACATCGAAGATTTAGAACGATTATCTACTCTGGGTTTTAGAGGTGAAGCTTTAGCTAGTATTGCTGTAGTGAGTCAAGTTGAAATAACTTCGAGAATTAAGGAAAAAGAAAGAGGGGTGAAGTTATTACTAAAGGATGGCAAAATAATTGAGAAAGAAGAGGTTTTTTGCCCAATTGGAACGGATATTAAAGTTAAGAGTTTATTCTATAACACACCTGCAAGATTAAAGTTTTTAAGAAAAGACCCAACTGAGCTAGGGCACATCACTGACATTATCCAACGTTATGCTTTGGCATATCCCCAACTCCATTTCATCTACACGCATAATAATTTATCCATTCTTAATTGTCCCGCTTCAAATGATTTGAGAACAACAGTTTTTCATATATATGGGAAGAAAGTAACGAATCTGATGGAATCCATTAATCACAAGGAAGATAATTTCAACCTTTATGGATTAATGGGGCATAGTGAGATTTCTAAAAATAACAGAACACATTCAAGTTTCCTATTAAATAAACGTTATGTAATAAGTGACCTTCTATTTAGGGCTGTTCAGGAAGCATATAAAAGAACTTTAATGATTGGAAAATTTCCGTTCTTCATTTTAAATCTAGAGATTGACCCTTCTGTAATTGATTTTAACGTTCATCCAAAAAAGTTGCACATTCGATTTGAAAACGAAGAATATGTGTACAATAAAGTTTATAACATTGTTCGCAAATTTGTTGAAGAGAAGTTTATAGAAAAGGAAGATACTTACAATTATTCAGAAATCAGCAAGTATGCAGCACCTAAACTCGACAAAGACAAGGAAGAATTGTACAAAGAAGCTCAAATTTTAATTGATGCTACTGAATTATATACTGAAGATCGCTACGAAAACATTCAACCGAATGAAAATGTTTTTACTCATCATTCTTCAAAAGTAGAGAAAGAAGCGTTAGAAAAAAAAGTTCAGTTAAATTTGACTAACAGCGATATCGTCGATGGAACCGACGAATTCTATTCAGTTGATTCAGTTTTAAGAGGAAATTACATCGATTTGAAGAATTTCCCTAAATTACGATTAATATCTCGGACGGGTCAATTAAGTAACAAAACATATATAATTCTAGAGGGAATTAATGAAAATGGCGAGGCTGGTTTCTACATACTAGATCAACACGCTGCCTCAGAACGCGTAAACAAGGAATTTTTCTATAATTTTTATAAGAGTTCAATAAGAAGCAAACAAAAATTAATAACTCCTCTTAAAATTGAGGTCAGCCCAAGCGAGAGATTCTTCTTAGAAAGCAACCTAAAAGAAATTACTAAGTTGGGATTTGATTTTGAGCATTTCGGAGGAAATACATTCGTGTTAAGAGCAGTCCCAATAGTTATGGGAAAAACTCCAAATTTACACATTATCAATGAAATAATCAGTGACATAACCAATATTGGAAAGGATAAGAGTTTTTCAGATAAATTAGAAGAAATCATAAACTATTTAGCGTGCCATAAAAGTATTCGAGGAGGAGATGATATGTCGTTACAATCCATCAGAAAGTTAATTATTGATTTAGCAAACTGTAAAGATTCGTTCCATTGTGCACATGGAAGACCAACGCTTAAATTTTTCTCATTTAAAGAGTTGGATAAGCTTTTTAAAAGAATAGTATGAGTGTGTAAAAAAACTCCAAATTAATCTTTTTTAGAATAATTGGTTAAAATATTACGCTTTACTGAAAGCTATTCCTTCAATACCTTGGATGCCTTCTACTTGTCCAAACAATTCTTCTACTTTATCTGTGCCTCCCCATTCTTCAGGGTATCTAACCCGTAATCTTGCTTTTTGCAAGCCAAATGCTACAGGTTTTATATCGTAGGATTCAATAACGGCATTATCCGGAAGTACAGTTTTCAATTTTGATACAAACTCTTCGAAGTCTACATCAGTGTCATCTGGAACTACATCAATTAATGCTACAAATTCTCCCATTTTAAATATGCTCTTTTAAATTTTATTTAAGGACCTTCAAATTCGCAACGAAGACATTTATAAGTGTTTCCCATAGTTCTGCAACGTTCACATCTCCAAATAGTAACATCTCCACACTGAGGACAAGGAAAATGAACTGCAGCCTCGTAGGGGGCTATAGGTCGCCCACAAGAGAAACACATGTTTTTTTTATAACTTGACATCGTCATTATTGGTAGTCTTAGTTAACTGTAATGGATAATTAAATATCTTATAACTTTAATTATTTTCGATTTTAAAAACTAATTTTATTCTATATTTACACTGAAATATTCGTAATCAATATTTATATTAATTCACAACATAATAATTATAAAGCTTATTTTATTTTATACAAAAGTTATTCTTTTTAAATAATACGATGCCAGAGAATAAAGTGAAGAAATATTTTAGCTTAATAGAAGCATGGGCTTGGTGCGAGATATGTACCGAAATGGTCAATATTAGGGTAGATAAGGACGAAATCAAGGCGGGATTGAAAATGGGGATTTACACGAAAGAACATAAACATGTTAATCCTCTTCCGGATATTGAAGATGTTGATGATATTTCAAATCAAGAACATACAGTTTACATATACATAGACGAAAATTACGATATTACGGGAGTAAGATCGTTTTTTGGAGATTCACCAAGTATGAGCGATGTTGGAGGACCTAGCGTCGAACCAGGGGGAGAAGTGAAAATCCCTATTGTAGTAAAGGAAGTACAACCTATGAGTGTTCAACTAGGGATGATTTCTATGGATGAATTTAAACTTTTAAAAGTCTGCGATGGGATGAATTCAGTAGAACAATGTGCTGAGATAACGCAGAAACCTGTCGATAAAATCGAAAATATGCTAGATAAATTAAGGAATAAAGGCTTAGTTAAAGTTATTAAGAGAACATCGGAGTGATGAAAAACTATAATCCAACTTCGTATTTAATTAATTTATTATGAAAAAACAGTTCTCCTTTTTCAATAAACTTAATAATCTGTTTCCTAGAAGTGTTTTTGGATTAATTTCTTTCGGGATAAGTCTATTCACACATTTAATAGGAGTTCTGTTGTATCCTAACTACAATATGACCAAAATAGCGATAAGTTTTCTAGGCGATGGATATGGTGGAATAATTTATCGTGTTGGATTAATTTTAACGGGGATTATAGGCATACCATTTTGCTTATATATAGGAAGATCCTTTAATAAGGAATATACAATAGAACCCCTTCGAAAATTGGCAGTAATTGGATCAATTATTTATTGTGTGTCGTTAATATTTATTGGTTATTTTTGGGGAAGTAATGCCGTGGTTTCTTTAATCCATGGTTTAGCCGCATTTCTATGCTGGGTTGATGGTTTGATCTTCATAAGCCTTGTTAGTATTCTAATGTTTAAAGATATAAGATATCCAAAATCAATTGCATTTTTTGGTTTTATTGTTGCAGGGACTTTCTTATTACACTTGACTGTTCTTACCCCGATAACACAATGGATTATGACTTTATCAATAATGCTGTGGGTGTGGATAGTTTCCTCTTATATGCTATATAAGCAATTTTAACAAAAAGATTTAAATTAAATTGAAATACCGGTGATTATAGTAATCCTGTAAATTTCATCATTTTTCGAGTTATAGAATCAAAAATCTCTTCTACTTTATCACCAGTTTTGGAAGAACATTCAAAATAACCCTGTAAATTATATTTTTTAGACAATTCAACAGCGTCCTCGGTTTCTACAGATCGTTTTTCTTGGAGATCTAGCTTTCCTCCCACCATAATAATTGGCAAATGTACTTCTTTTTCCCTAACATTTTTCTCAAAAATAGAAAGCCAATCATCTATATTTTTTACGCTTGTGTATCGAGTTATATCAAACATAAATATCCCCCCGTCAGCACCTTTAGCAAAACTAGGTAATAGCACTTTAAAGCGTTGTTCTCCCCCAAAATCCCAAATTCGAATAACTACTTTCTTTCCCTCTATTTCTAAGTCTTTAACATAAAAATCAGCACCAACGGTCATTTTTATGTCTTCGTCAAATATTTTTGTGAGATATCTATTTACAAGAGTAGTTTTTCCTACGCCTCCATCTCCAAAAATGCATAATTTAAACGCACCCTCGCGATCTGTCATTTTTAACACCTTTTTTGAATAATAGTATATTAATTTTCCTCAGACTTTAAGTGCTAGTCTATAAGAGGATTATTTTT
>JAHQWP010000041.1 GCA_029856235.1 Promethearchaeia archaeon | reverse complement strand
AAATGGTCCTCTCTTGTCAGAAGGAGGAGATTCTGTCAGGTGCATCATGCTAAAAGCCCCATAATCCTTATAGGCAAATTCTAAAAAATTAGTAAAAAACTTCATTAAAAGATCAACCACAACCCCCCCATGTTCTTTCATAATTTTGATATTTTCGTTTCGATATTGATTAAAAAATTTATTTCGAATAATAATCCACAATTCTCTTTTACTCTCAACATAATTATACAAATTATTTTGGTTCATTCCAAGAATTTTAGCTAACTGCCGAAGAGAGAAGCCATCTCTTCCTTTTTCTAAAAATAACTCTTTTCCTGCTTCTATGATTTGTTCAAATTGAGCTGCTTTTTTTTCAGGTGAACGACTTCGAGTTTGTTTTTTACTTGATTTCTTACTCATAAATTTCTCCATTAATTTTATCTAGAGTTGAATTTAATCAAATTTATTTCAAGCTTAATCAAATTAAGTATCAATAACTTAAATATAATCTGTATATTTGAAAAAATAGTATATTTATCTAAATAAAAAATTGCTTTTATTTAAATCAAACCTGCTGACTTTAATCCTTTAATTATCCATTCCACTAACATTTTGTATGTGATCTTACCCTCTGGATAAAAAGAATCTAATTCATGTAATCTATCAATGAAACTGTTAACTACATCTTCTGTTCTATGATTTTTCTCTAATAATGAAATAAAATAATCTCTCCAAAAAATGTAGCAAAATTTGGCGTACGTAGGAAGGATCTTTGCTGAATCCTCAGTTAATAAACCATAATGAGAAAAGGCAATTACAGAATAATCGATATTTTTCACTTTATTAAAAGTAGATAATAGTTTCTCTTGAGAAAATTCAGGGGGCATAATTGGTGGGGATATAAACTTTTCCCATAAATTTCCTAAAGCATCTCCTAAATACAATATCATATTTTTTTGATCTAATATAGAAATACTACAATTTGTGTGACCCGGGGTTTCATAAATTAGCAATTCCATTCCGCCTAGGTCAATTGTATCTCTTTCTTTTACAGGAGTAATATTCTCTACTGGCTCTAAATCTGTAATTACCTCTGAGAAGCCTTCATTGTATTTTGAATTATTTTTTAACGATTCTATGGCAGGCTTTGCTGCAAATACTTCAATATTTGGAAATCTTTTTTGAAAAACTGTGGTTCCACCAGCATGATCCCAATGAGAATGCGTTAATATAAGGATATCAGGTATAAGATTCAGATTCTTTAACCTTTTTGCAAATCTCTCTGCTTCTATAGGTCCTGATGTGTCAATAAGAGCTCTCTTTTTAGTTCCCTGCAAAATGTAGTAACTCATACTATACTCGGCATCACAAAGAAATGAATCAAATAAATATGTATTGTTATTGAACTTTCCTTCATTTAATATCCAAGGCATAATTATTACCATTAATTTTAAAATCTATATCTTTCAATTAGAATGTCTTCATAAACCTTTTCCGTGAGAAGCGTATATTTAGAGCTTCCTGGAAGGTAAACATAAATAGGATTGTTTGTTTCTTTGATGTTGAATCCGATTTTTTTCATACCATATTTCTGAATTTTGTAAGTACTTGTTGTGTTTAATTCAGATAAAAATCGTATAAATATGGGAATGGCATATGTAGGTAAATTATCTTGAAGGCTTCTTAAAAATTTTTTAAAATCAAAACTTTCATGTTTGACTCCTGTCAAAATTGATGCCATCCCTGCCCGTCCTTCACACCCTGGGATTTCAACTCCATAAACAGATGTGTGGTCGATATCTTCAATAGAAGAGAGTAAAGCTTCAACTTCTGTAGTAGATACATTCTCTCCTTTCCAGCGAAATGTATCACCAAGTCTATCCACAAATTGAGCATGTTTGTATCCAATATTCCGTACTAAATCACCTGCATTCATCCATACATCACCCTTTTCAAACGCATCATAAAATATTTTTTTCTCGGATGCTTTTTTATCCGTATAGCCAGCAAAAACGTAGTCAGACCATGCTTGTATAATCAATAAACCTGCTTGACCTTCTTCAACTCTTTGTAAAAATCCGTTTTTATCTCTTTCAGGTTCATTATTTTCAATGTTATACTTTACGATCGCATATGGAGCTGCGTTATATCCCACGGTACAATCTAAATTAAGATAATTGACAAAAGCTCCCCACATTTCAGTCATTCCGTAGTGTTCATAGACTTCTTTTATACCAAATCGTTCTTTAAATTCTTTCCATATTTCAGGACTAAGACCATTACCACAAATCTTGTAAACTCTATGATTTCGGTCCTCTGGAGTTGTTGGTTGATTAAAAAGATAGCGACAGATTTCTCCGATATAATTAAAACATGTAGCATTAAATTTTTTTATATCTTTCCAGAAATTTCGAACACTAAATCTTCGAGCAATAGCTACGGCTGATCCACCTCCAATAGCGGCTGACAATGCAAGATGGAGGGCGTTGCTATGAAACAAGGGAAGAGATATATACATAATGTCATCAGGTGTCATATGTAATATAACACCACCCCAGGTATTTATGGAAGTTGCTGTGTACATATTCCGAATGTGTGCTGCTTTTGGAAGTCCAGTTGTCCCAGAAGTAAAAATATAGACATATGTATCTTTTCCCTTTATTTCGGTTTTAATAGACGGATTTTCTCTACTTTTATCTTCAATCTCTTTTTGAAGTTCGATAAAATCTTCGGGTATTTCAATTTTCCCCTTATCCTTCAGAAAAAAGAGTTTCTCTTTCCCTGTTAAGCCTAATTCTGATTTTATCTCTTCAAAAGGTTCAATAAGTTCCTCTCCAATAATATGGATTTTTACCGGATTGATAGTTAAGCTATGCAGTAGTATTGAAGATCGTTGTTTTGTGTTAATCAAAGCTCCTATGGTACCAATTTTTGACATCGCTCCAATTAAAAACAACAATTCGGGTCTGTTTTCCACGAAAATATTAATTACTTCTCCTTTAGTTACACCTAAAGAAAGAAGATAATTAGCATATTGATTAGTGATTTCGTTGAATTCTTTATATGTATAAATGACATCTTCGTAATAAATAGCAGCATTACTGGAATAGTGTTCTGCGTTATATTCTAGATGAATACCAAGCGAAACATTGTCGTCTGGTCCAGCTTTAGCATTATTTATTGTAGTATTAAAGTAATCGCTTATTCTCCAGTAAACAGATAAGAGTCCAAATAATACATCCCTATATCTTAAAACATACGGTGATTTTGATTTGTTTTCTTTTTCGGGTTCAACAGGTCCTATCCACTGAGAAAAGTACTTTTTTAGATACCGTACCATAAAAGAATTTTCTACTCTCGATAATAATTCATCCTTTCCCTTCTCTGTTGCTTTTAAATAAAGTTCATCACTTTCTTTATATTCTTCAATAAATCCAGAAGTCTTTAATTTATTCTTCCATTCACGAAATAAAACCTCATCCATCCTATCAGTAATACCTTTCCTAGAGTCATTAATAAGTTCTTTAAGTTTGTGAGGTCCAAAAACAGCTAATGTAAAAAGAAGAGCATCGTCATATTTTCCTCTGTTTAACCTCATTACGAATTTTTTGGGAAGTTTATCAGGTATTGTATTTATGCTCATTTGACTGTTTAAGTCCTATTTTTATTCGAAAAATTAAATATAAAAAATATAATAAAAACTAGTTTTTTAAGGATTTACAATCCAATCTAGTTCTAATTCTTCAAGTTTAGATCGAGTAGGAATTCCGTTCCCATCCCATCCCATCATTGTGTAGTATGTTTTTATCGCATTTTTAAGTTTATCCGGGTCAATTTTGGTCTCAGAAAGAGCTCCTGAAGTATGCGGTTTGAAGAATCTATCAGGCAACCAATCATCCTTCTTTGTAAGACCCTCTCTAGTGTTAAAGACTCTTGTCATTGTTGATATCCTTTCTCCTACTTTCATTAATTCCCATAGTGAAGTATTCCAACCAGTTACTGCGTTTACAATTTCAGTAATATGATCGTAACGCCAAAAGACAAAGTAGCACATCAATAGGGCGTTAAATAAATATTTCCAATTAGTAATATAAACCACTGCTCGTACCTTCTTTGAACTTAAATCATCCAACTCTAAAGGTTCTAAAATTCCTATAGCACCGTGGTACGCCATAACCCTCTTATGAGCAATGGAATAATCATCCAAATTAGTCATGTGCTCTGCTCCCGTAGGTGATAATGCATGACCAAGTCCCATTCCTTGTTTAAGGCGAGGTTCATGCATTGGAATCTCAACACCCTTTACATGCATAGCGAATTTTTCCGATCCATTTTTCAACTTATCACTAGCTCGTTTAACACCTTCTGCTAATAGGTCACCTAATCCCTCGCGTTTGCCAATCAATTCAACCATTTGAACCATTGCTTCAGCGTTACCAAAGGTTAATTTAATACCATCAGTATCTTTATCTGTTAAAATTCCCTCCTCATAACACTCCATTGCGAAACCAATAGAAACTCCAGTTGAAATTGTGTCTATCGAATATTTATTGCAAATTTCGTTCGCTTTACATACCGCTCTCACATCATCAACTCCACAATTAGACCCTAAAGCGCCTAAAGTTTCATATTCCGGTCCTCCATATTTTGAATCAACGTTCCAAGGATCTCCGATTTTAACAACCTTTTTACAACGGATAGAACAAGCATAGCACCCATCCTTCTCAAGTCCTAGTGTTTCTTTGATAGTATTAGGATCTAATGCTATGGCATTCGCAAATCCACCGTCCCTGAAATTTCGAAATGATAGATTACCAGATGATGCAGATTCTTCCATAATATTACCTCCTGTACCAAATTCAAAATATCCCGCATTTCTTTGCTGAAGAGTTTCATTAAATATTTTCAACACCGCTCTCAATTTCTCTTTATCTACTGCTTCCTGTCTTTGATTACCCCTTACAGCTATAGCTTTCAGGTTCTTAGATCCCATAACAGCACCCATCCCAGTACGTCCCGCAGCATTTCTTAAATCATTAATGATACAAGCATATCTCACTAACCGTTCTCCTCCAGGACCAATTTGTGCCACACGGATATGTTCATCATTCAATTCTTCAAGAATTTTCTCTTGAACATCACCAGTAACTTTGCCCCAAAGATGATTTGCGTCTCTTATTTCAGCCTCACCATCATGTACCCATAAATAAACAGGATTTTTTGCTTTTCCTTCTACTATAATAGCATCAAATCCAGCGTGTTTTAACTCAGCCCCCCAATGACCACCAACCTCTGCTTCACCAAATCCACCTGTTAAAGGAGATTTTGCTCCAACACTGTTTCTTCCTGTTCCGGGTATTGCTAATCCTGTTAAAGGACCACTGGCAAAAATTAGTTTATTTTCAGGACCTAAAGGGTTAATACCTGCTTCTAATTCCTTTAAAAGATAATAGGCTACAAAACCTTCTCCACCAATATATCTTCGGCAAAAAATCTCGTCAAGGACTTCAATTGAGATTTTTTCATTTGATAAATTAACTCTCAAAATATTTCCAGTATATCCATTTAACATGTGAAACCCATTTTTTTTAATTTATTTCAAGAATATATTGTAAAATACCATCTTACTTATATAGCTTATTTCATTGAATCTCAAGAATAGCTCTTCCATTTATTTTTCCCTGTTCAAGTTCTTCTAACACTTCATTTATATCTGAGAGTTTTGCAATTTTTCCTACATGGGTTTTTACTTTACCTTCAGCAGCCAACTGAATTAATTCTCTCATTTCCTCGATGTTTCCTACCAGAGCTGATGTGATCTGAAGCCCCCTTAATATGAAACTAAATGGATTTACTGAAAATGAACCTTCACTTAGAGCGGGTAATCCTACAACTACTAATACTCCTCCACGACTAAGTAATTGTAAACCGAGTTCAAAAGCGTCTACGTTTGATGCAAATACTAGACTTGCACTTACTCCCTTAATTGTTCCCTCCTTAAATAGTTTCCTCACTGTCTTTATCGCTTCCTTCGCATCTACAGCAAAATCTACGCCCATTTTTTTTATGAATTCTAATTTTTCAGGTCCGATATCAACTCCAATGATTTTATATCCAAGTGCTTTTGCTATCTGAATACCATAATGACCAAGACCGCCTGCAGCTCCAACAATGGCAATAGTTTTCCCTGCATGAATCCCAAAGTTCGATAGTTTTTTGATAGCGTTATACGCTGTTAAACCCGCACAAGCTAGTGGCACCTCATTATTTCCAATTTCATCTGGTAGCTTTACTATAGCCTTTGCCCATACAACAAAATATTCCCCAAATACTCCTTGTAGCCCCTTCCGGTGTACACAGAGCATAGGTTTACCCGCAAGACAATGTTCGCACGCACCACACCAATATTTTCCCCATCCTCCTAAACCTAGTATAACTCTGTCTCCAATCTTTACAAAGTTCTCAGATCCAGTACCCAATCCTTCTACTATTCCTATGGCTTCATGTCCTATTGGAAATGGTGTCGGAGATTTTACCCAATCATTTTTTACCACATGTAGATCTGAATGGCATACACCTACGGTAGAGATTTTTACCAAAACCTCCTCATGACCCGGAGTAGGTTTTGGTACTTCTTTAATACTCACTCTTCCTATTTCTTCAACTATTGCTGCTCGCATTATAATTTTCCTTTCTCTTCTTTTTAGATCTATAAAATGTCGAATTTTCCAACAATGTTATTCTAAATGATTAATCTTTTCTTAAATTTTATTGTAGCAGCATTATCTATTATTTTAAAAGTAATTTTATTTCCCATAGCTTTATTTACCCCACATTCGTATCATTTCTCTTGAGATTAAATACTTCATTATTTCAGTTGATCCCGCTGCAATTTGTGCTACTTTTGCATCTCTGTAATAGCGTTCTAATGGATATTCCTCAGAATAACCTAAACCACCAACAATTTGAATAGCATCTTGGGTAATCTTAACCGTAGCATCGGCAAGCTTAGCTTTAACGGCAGCAACTGATGCTCTACAGTAATGCCCTTTGTCAAGCATCCTCGCTATTTGTGCCATAGCTATTCTATTTAATTCTATGTCCATAAACATTTCACTTAGTTTGAATGAAATTCCTTCAAATGAGTAAATTGGTTTTTTAAATTGAATCCTCTTATGAGAATATTTATATGCAACTTCGAATGCACTTCTAGCTAAACCAAGATATTGAGACGCTGTAAAGGTTCTCTCACCATCAAGTCCAAACATCAATACCTCAACTCCTTCATTTTCCTTATGGAGTAAATTTTCAACTGGTACTTTACAATTATCAAATCGGAGATGAGAATTTGGCATTCCTCTACGGCCCATATGATTATAATCCTTGATAACCTGAAATCCTGGTGTCTCTGTTTCAAAAATGAAGGCTGAAATACCTTGATGTCTTCTGACTTGGTCATTAGTAACCGCATATAAACAAATGTAGTCCGCAACACTTCCATTAGTTATAAATCTTTTTTCTCCATTTAGTTTATAATAGTCTCCCTGTCTTGTAGCTCTTAAATTCATTCCTCCTATAGCATCAGAACCTCCCGTAGGTTCAGTTATCCCTATTGCTCCAATTTTTGTACCATCAGCAATACCTGTAAGATATTTCTTTTTTTGATCAGAAGTACCATATTCAATAATAGGACCAGCAAATAAGCAAGAGGAGGCGCCAAATATAGTTGCGATTGAATAATTAAAAGCAGATAACTCTTCACCAAAAATCGTACGATAAAGTATTCCTTTCCCTAATCCCCCAGCTTCTTCAGGAATTACTATATTTAGATAAGGTTTCATTTTTCGTAGAATTTCCACTGCTAATTTTGTATTTCTTTCCTTATCAATTTTGTCAGAAACGGGTTGTATATTCTCTTCGCACCATTTACGCACTTCCATACGAAATTCATTTTCTTCTTCTGAATAATAATATAATCTATCGTGCATACAAGAATATCCAAAATTTAAATCCAAATCCTCAAATTGTATGTTTCCAATCATTTAAATCAATTATTTTTAATAATAGAAATAGTTAAAAATTAATTAAATAAGTCAATTA
>JAHQWP010000040.1 GCA_029856235.1 Promethearchaeia archaeon | reverse complement strand
TTTAAAAACGTATAAAGTTAAAGAAGCAAAAGTAGGAATCATGATTTGTTTCGATTGGATATTTCCAGAGACTGCTCGGTCTCTTGCTCTTTTAGGTGCTGACATTATAGCTCATCCCGCTAATTTAATCATGGCTTTTTGTCAAAAAGCGATGACTATCCGTTGTTTGGAAAATTCAGTTTATGCCATAACAGCCAATCGAATTGGTGATGAAAAAAGAGGTGATGACAATTTTCACTTTACTGGGAGAAGTCAAATAACTTCTAGCGATGGAGATGTATTATCATCTGGGCCTGAGGATAAACCTTATGTCGATTTTGTTGAAATTGATGTAAATCAAGCGAGAGATAAAAACCTTAACAAGCGTAATAATATCTTTGAGGATAGAAGAACTGAGTTTTATTCTCTTGAGTAAAATATATAGTTCTAATTAACAAAAAAATTGATCAAAATATGAAAGCGGCTGTATTCGACGGGCAAGAAATCTCCATTAAGGAAGTACCGATACCAAGACTTGGAGATTCTCAAGTTTTAATTCAAATAAAAGCGTCAGGAATATGTGGAACCGATATAGCTATAGTAACAGGGGATTTACCAACGCCAACTCCGATCATTTTAGGACACGAGTTTGCAGGTGAAGTTATAGAAGTCGGTAAAAAAATTGACTCAAACTGGGAAGGAAAACATGTCACATCCGAAATTAATAGCAACATCGATTTCAGCTGTTATTTCTGTGAACGAAAGATTTTTTCCCAATGCCTGTCGCGTAAAGCCTTAGGTATAGATATTAATGGCTCCTTTGCTGAATACATAGTTGTTGAGCCATATATGCTTCACGAATTACCGAAAAAGATTTCTTACAAGGAAGCAACATTCATAGAACCTTTAGCAGCGGCGTATCAAACATTTGAAATGATGCCATTAGCAGATGACGACAAAGTTATCGCAATCTATGGGCTTGGAAAATTAGGTTTATTACTAACCCAAGTCGCCTTAGTTAAAGGATTGGATGTAATAGCAGTTGACGGTTCAGATAAAAAGCTTTCTATTGCTGAAATGTATGGTGCAAAGCAACTAATTAACCGTTTTGAGGTAGAAAATATAACTGATGAAATCAAAGGTTCAACTGATAATCTTGGAGCAGATATTGTTGTAGATACTACAGGCAATCCAGAAGCTCTTATAGATATCGTCGCTTCGTGTAAAACACGAGGAAAAATCCACATTAAAAGTACTCATGGAATAAGAGCTCCAATCAATCTTACTGATATAGTAGTTCGAGAAATCACCGTTTACAGTAGTAGATGTGGTCCATTTGATAAAGCAATTGAGGGGTTAAGCTCTGGAGATATTAAAGTTAAAAATTTAATTTCCAAAATGTATGACTTAGAAAATATAAGAGACGCATTTGCTGCGTACGAAAATCCAGATTTTATAAAAGCAGTTATCATAATTTAGTAAACAATACCTGTTTTTCTAAAAATCTAACGATCTTTTTACATGTTTTCATGTGAGATTGTTTATTTGGATAAAATAATTCTGGTCTCGGACAATCTTGGTCTAACACACATATTTTTTTGTCAGAATCGTATATTAGAGGATAAAAACGACATCCTTGTGGTCTTACTGTATAAATCTTGCACAAGTTAGTTGTAGCGTCAAAGAAAACGCAATATCCATCAATATTTTTTAATTGATACAATCCGTCCTTAGTTTTTTTAACAAAGTTGGCTATCGTCACGTTCTTGGAATCACTATTTTCAATACGTTCAATATCCCGAGCAGATAGAATCATCTCTGTTTCACGACAACAATTACCGCAATCTACGCATTTGTTCTTCATAATTAATTAAACCTTTCTACCGCGATTTGAATATAAAAAGAAAAAACAAATTTTTTATACTATAAAAGTAATCTTTTAACTTAATTATATTTTAATCACCCAAAAATTTTTACTCGATTAACAATGTCGGCAGAGGAAATAGTAGAGGAGTCAGATAATTCTGAAGATTCCGAAGATTCCGAAGAGGAACCATTTATAGAAGAAGTTAGAATGCAATACACTTTATACATGGTTCTATTTTTTATTATTTACTATCTATCTTGGATCGGACCTAGTTTTATCTTCATGGCGTATTTCATGATGGTCTTTAGAGTATATTTTTTAGGAGCAACCAGTTTTATAGCTATTTTTACAGAGGTATCTCCATTACTTTCTTTAATTTTAATGCCTGTAATTATAGTTATTTGTTATTTAGTTCATTTATTGTCCATTGGCTTTGCTACAAAGATCATTTGGGCTATAACTGAAAAGATTTCGCCAACCAAAGATGGAATCATCCCAAGAAACATTAAATCCAAGGCAGCAGACTATTATCATATACGATCATTCATTTTAAAATATGGCAAAAATACTTTTACAAAAGGAATCTTTCCTTGGCTCTCGAACTGGTTTTATAATTTTGCCGGAACGAGCAAAATTGGAAAAGGTACTACCATCGAAGAGTCATTAGTAAATGATAAATTTATAGATGTTGGTAAAAACTGTTATATCGGAGTTGCTTCGAGTCTCGCATCACATGTTGTTGATGGTATCTTTGGCAATATCTCCTATTTTGAAGTTAAGGTAGAAGATAATGTTACCTTTGCAGCTATGAGCGCAGTAGGCTGTGGTTCTGTTGTTCACGAGAACAGTTCTTTATTACCGTTGGCTTCTTCTCAAAAACACGTTATAGTAGGGAAACCGGGAGGAAAAAATTTCGGGTATTACTTTGGACTTCCTGCTCGGAAAATTTTTAAAAAAAAGTTAGGGGAATATTTAGGCTTAAGTCCCGAAGATTTAGAGAGAAACGAGAATATAGAAAAGTACATTACCAAGAAAAAAGAGAAAAAGTCAAAAACCAAGAAGCCGATAGTTGAGATAATCGAAGAGGATGTTAAGAAAGACGAAGAGGAAGACAGAGAAATCGAGACTACAAACCAAAAGAAAAATGAAGTTATTGACATCAGCACTTTAACTAAAGAAGACTTGGTTATTGATTTTACAACGAGTAGCGCGATTAGCAGGGTCAATATGAAGTTTCTAGCTGTTTATATACCTATCTTTTGGTTAAGTGGGTTAATAGTAGCAATGTTTTGGTATGAATATACCCGATATGTTAACCTCTCTACTATTTTATTTCTCCCACTTATTCTTTTCTGTTTGATATACATGTTCATTTTTGGAGTGCTGTTTTTTAGCAAACTAATGTTAATTCTAATCAATTTATTGCACAAACCCCGCGAAGGAGTATTTTTAGCCGAGCTAGGTGATAAAGACTACGAGTTTTGGATGATGAGAACAGAAATAAAAAAGATTGCGCTCTATTTTCTCAGAAACTCGCCGTTACCTTGGTTAGATGCGATAGCATTTAGATGGTTCGGTATACGCATGGATTTTTCAAGTCATTTGCATGATTCGTGGTGTGATGCCGAATTTGTAGATTTTGGTCGTAACATACTAGTTGGACAAGGTGCCACTATAATGTCTTCAATGGTGGTAGGTAAATACTTGATAATTAAAAGAATCATTTTCGAAGATTACGTTTTAGTTGGTGGGTTATCAGCAATTGCCCCCGGTACCATAATAAGGCACGATACCATGATCGGCGCTCTGAGTACAACTACTTATAATCAAGTTCTCGAACCAAATTGGATATACTTTGGAATACCGGGTATTAAGTTAAAAGAAAATAAATACGCCGCTATAAGAAGGGATATTATAACCAAACGCAGCGTTGATGATGCGAAACAGTTCAAAGAGACTACTGTCGTTAATATTGACGAGGATAAGAAAAAATTAGTAAAAACAGAAGAAACGGAGGGAAAAGATGTCAGTTCCTAATTCAATGCGTATAGGTCCTCTTATACCAACTATCCTAATTAAGAAGTGGTACTTAATATTTTACTATATAATCATCTGGTTCAGTTTTATTCCCCTATTACTAGAATTTTGGGTGTATTGGCATTTAATGTGGAATTACGCGAAACCTATACACTTCTACGCCTTCCTACCGTTGTTAATTATTCCTATGTACGTCACGCTTGTGTTTAGTGCAACATTTATTGCTAAACTATTCCATTTATTAGTCAATGGAATTCACAAACCCAGAACCGGTACATTTTTACGACATCGAAGCGATAAAGACTATCGTTATTGGTGTATTAGGAATGTTATAAAAAAATGGCCATTTTGGCTCAGTCACAGATTTCCCTTTCCTTTTATGAATAACTTCGTTTTCAAAGTATTTGGCGTTAAAACTAGATTATCCAACTCTCTATTCGAAGGCTGGGTGGATACAGAATTCATAGATTTCGGTAAAAATGTAGTTGTGGGTAAAGGATCGATTGTTCAATCTTCAGTGATAATTGGTAATCTTTTGATAATAAGGAAAACTGTGATTGAAGACGACGTTAGAATCGGTTCTCACGCAATTGTTATGCCGGGCACTCACATCAAAAGGAGAAGCGTATTAGCCAGTAATTCGGTTACCATCGTAAATCAAATGCTAGATGAGGGTTTTATATATGTTGGAGTTCCGGCAAAAATATTAAAGAGAAATTATTTCTTTGAAGATGGGTTGCGAGATAAACTTGGCCAAGTTGAAGATGTGGAGGTTTTGAGAGAAAAGTACGAAGAAATGTACCTGAAGCGTGTAGATGAGAAACCAAAGTTCAAAGATCGAAAAATAAGAAAAAAAAAGACAAAAGCGCAGGAGCAATATTTGTATGGGCTTAAGGCAGAAGAAGGAGAAGAGGACGATACATACGACGACTCTTTTACCATTTAAATTAAAAAAAAAAAATTATTATTTTGAAAACTACTTCTTTTCTTCTCTTAGATAGAAAAAGGTATTGAAGACACATAATGCTATAATTACTATGGTGTCTAACCAATGAAAGATCAGATTAGTTGCCGAGCGAGTTACGTATATATTAGAGGTTAGATTGACAAGGGCTAATATAATAAGTAGTGCAATTGCAAATTGGAATAGTATTTTGATATTGTCCCATTCTCGATTAAGCATTCCAAGCAAGATTGCGATTCCTATAGCTATTAAAGCTCCACCAAAAAGACGCCAAAAGTGAGGATCAAAATAAGGGGCATCGTTAAGAGAATAAACACCCTCGGGAAGAAAGACATACATTATTCCATAGATAAATGCGACGAACAAGTTAATAATTAAGACAATTTTCATTTCTTTTGATATTTCTGCCATGCTTTATAAACCTTTATTGTAGTTTTATAGAAAAATTACGAATAAACATTAAGAATACTATGCGAGATGTCTATATAAGTTTTTACAAAAATGTAAATCAAAGAAAAAAATAATAAGAGTATTTTTGGATAAGTTTGAGTTTGTATTAAAAAATCAATAAGTCTAGAACTAGAAGAAGGAGAAGAAGACGATGGATGTGACGATACATTTACTATTCGATTACTAATATAACTAAAAAAATATTTTGTATTTATTTCTTTTCTTCTCTCAGATAGAATAAGATATCGAGGAGTAATAGTAGTATAACAACGATGTTGTCAAATAAATGAAAAATCTCATTAATTGTCGAGCGAGTTATATATATACCAGATGTAAAATTGACAAGAGCTACTATAATAAGAAATATAATTACAAATTGGATAATAATTTTGATATTATCCCATTCTCCATGAAGTATTCCAAGCAAAATTGCGATTCCAATAGCAATGAGCGCTCCTCCAAAAAGACGCCAAAAGTGAGGGTCAAAAAAAGGGGCATCGTCAAGAGAATGAACGCCTTCGGGAAAAAATACGTGCAATATACCGTAAATCAATCCTACGATCACGTTAATAATTAACACGATTTTCATTTCTTTTGATACTTCTGCCAAGATTTATTCACCTTTACTTTAGTTTTATCAATAAAATACATCTAACTAGTAAGAATAGTATGCAAACTGAATTTAAAAGGCTTTACAAAAATGCACGTTATACCAATTTACTCCTCTTAACTCATAGCTATACTTAGGTTTTTACTAAAAGGATACTAGAATTTTAGACAAAATTATAAAAAGAAAAAAAAGATATATAGAATAGGAGGATTTATGGTTAAGGTGTGGTTTTTCGAGAAGCCAATTTATCTAAACTTTTTCTTCCTATCCTATGTTTTGGTTTTAATTTTTTGGAATAGAAAATCTTTCTCTAACTTGGTTCCTCTGCAATTATTAATGTATAGGTAAAACTCCATTCGAAACCGCCAGGCTTAAAGATTCTCCAGTTATTGTTCTCATCTCCCGGATATGGCTTTTGAACCCAATATTCTACCCTTACTTCGTAAGATTCCCCTTCTTCAAAATAATCCGCATCAAAGTCAGTAGTGAAAATCCAGTTGTGTGAACCAACCATCATGAATGGAATAATCTCTTCTCTTGCATAATAATGAAATCGATACATATTAATAGCTTCATTATCTATGAAGAGTTTTACTTTATAAGGTGGTCGTGGCCAAAAGTCGGCCCAATCTTCATGCCAATCCATGTGTGCAATAAAATAAGATGGATTTCCAGCTAAGTCGGGATTATAGAAAGTAGGTGGCGGAAATGGAAAAAACCAAGAATAGGGTGCAATCGAGACGGTTGGGCCATGTTGCATGTAACCCGGAAAGCCAAGTATATTGGGTTTTGCTTGTGTCATCGTCGGTATTACACCAAAAATTGAAATCCCCAGAATTACCAATGTGAGTAATTTAAATTTTGTTTTAGATTTGGTCATTTTATTTTAACTCTATATTTTCAAATAGATTTTGCTGGTTATCCTAAAGATAACCTATAAATAGAGATGTATCGGTTTCATTTATAGTTTTGAGAGTGGAACATTCGTGGGAGTTCCGAATTGTAATGGAATAAAGAGCTAAAGTCATTTCTAATGTTAGAATTTGTTCCCGAAGTTATTTACTCCGCAAGTTTGTAGGTGATTAATTTAAATACAAACAACTCTTATCGAATTACTAAGAGGTTCAAGAAAAAATTTGAGTATTAGTAACTATGCTTAAGGTAAAACTAATAATCTTTACACTAACGAGCATTATTGGTTTCGGGTTTATTATCGCGCTTCCAATCGCTGTTCTCTCGGTTAATTTTTCATCATACGACGCAATTAGTGCGAATGCTTCATATGAGTATGTGCCGGATGCTCCTTCAGAAGTTGAGACTTTAATTCTTAACATCGATTTTGGAAATGTTGTTATAGATTACATCGATCCGCCTATTGATTATTTTATAAGGATAGATGTGGATATTGAGATGGCTGGCCCCGGATTGGTAGGGAAAAGTTATTTAGATTATTTTAATATCACTGAAAGTGATCTATCAAGTTCACCTATAGATTTTTCAATGAGATTTTTACCAAGCATAATTGAATCTGAAGTACAACCTCTTATAAAGAACATCTCAGTTATAGTTTCTCTAAGAAAAGATATAATTTTTAACATTTCTACTAGAGTTGATCATGGAAATGTTGATATTAAAGTTCCCTTTAATGTTCGAATCGATAACTTGTACGTTAATATTTTAGATGGTGATATTTTATTTGATTTACAAAATTGCATTATCGAGGGAAATATAACTGGAGTTGGGAACCAATCTAATATTGAATTAAGAACCCGTGACATCCAACTAACTAAAAATAGTTTCTGGTATATTAAGAATAGCGAAGGTCTAATCGAGTTTGATATCGAACAGTCAGGAGAAATGGGAGCGAATGTGACTGCTATTGGAGAATTAGAAACATCAAATGTAGTAAGCCAGATTTACTATGATGATTCCTCCTCCAATGTTGGTTCAATGGTTACTCTAAATAATTGGAATGATTGGGTACCAGCTCAGTGCTATGCGATTGGATTTGATAATGATTCTATAGATTCTCCCCCAATAGTCTTTTACAAACTTACTTCTTATGATTTTCCCGCTCAAAATAACTTTAACATTTCCCTTTATCGAAAGTTAGATCGATGGAGACCATATTTTTGGTTTCTTTCCAGCGTTAATTAATTGACGAAATTAACTTTCTTCAAGAGATGCGTATTTTAAGATAAATTTGAAGGGTGCTCCTTCTACCGCGATTCCTTTTATGTCTGAAGACCATATTTCCCAGAATGGAACTGAATGTGTCCAAATCATAGGATACAATTTTTCTACTAGTCTTTTCTGAATATTGGAATAAATTTGTTTTCTTGCGGTCTCGTTGAATTCTACTATACCTTGATTAAGCCAATCTTCAACTTGGGTATCAGAAAAATTGTAATTGTTAAAAGGACTATTTTCAGAAAATAATGGGTTAAGCATCTCAATAGGATCATTGAAAGCAAGACCCCAGCCAAGTGCATAAAATTCCATTCCACCACCAAGAAGTTTTTCCTCATGTTCTGAAGGCGTTAAATTATTTTGGTTGAGTTTAATCCCAATTTGCTTGAAGTATTTAGTTAGTAATATTGATTGACTTTCATGGAAGCTACTGCCAGAAATCATTGAAAAGTTATATGTCGCAAGTGGTGTGCCATCATCCACAAGTTTTTCCCATTCATTACCGGTGCTTACATTATCGTTAGCTGTTAAAGTACTTGTGCCCGGCCAAGTTGCATTTATTAATGTTTGCCGTGCAACTGATAAATTTGTATTTGCCACATTAAGATCCCAATTAGAATAAAGCGTACCTTTAGGTAGTGGAGATTTTGCTCGGAAAGCTAAATCACCATATAATGTTGTGATATAATCAGAGTAATTGAAAGCATACGACATGGCCTTTCGCATTTCTAGTGGAAATAAATCGTAATTCATACATATAGAATAAACACCAAGACCATTTAGCGCGACTACATCAACAGATGTCTTATTCTTACATGCTTCGATAAGATCCGGATCGGCGGACCAAAGCCCAGCTGGCGTATAGTGTATATCTCCAGACAATATTTTTTCCAATCTATCAGAGTCTCTAAACACTTGGAAATGTACTTTCTCTATCTTAGGTTGTCCGCCCCAATAATCCCTGTTTGCCGTTACAGTCATATTTCTGCAGATTTCATCAATAGGGTCCATATGGTATGACTCTAATTTGAAAGGACCTGTCCCAATCAATTTGTCATTGAACTTATCAACATAATCATTTTCAGGCGTAGAAGAAGGAGATAAAATAGAAGCTGTAGCTAATAAAGCTCTAAAAGGAGCATACGGAGAGTTTAAAACAAACCTTACTGTATACTCGTCAATAACAATCGTTTCATTAACGATTGGTCTTCCACTTCCATCCTGTAAAAAGTACATATATGTCCAAACCCATCTATCACCCCCAGGTTTAATATCAACAAATCTATATATTCTCTCAATGTTCCATTTCACAGCTGCAGCGTTAAAAGGAGTTCCATCGTGGAACTTCACCCCTTCCTTTAGCGGGATTGTAAAGTTCAATCCGTCTGAACTCCAATTTCCAAGGTCTTTTGCTAAGCACGGAATTATTGGAGTATCTTCTCTCGATTGATTATGCTCAAATAAACCCTCAATAATTTGACTCCATACCCTCCTATTATCTCTGAAATGCATATTATCGGGATTATAGAGTGGATCTAAAGAATTAATTCCTACACTCATACCTATGATAAGAGTATCACCTTCCTCCTGTTCAATATTAAGGATGTAAATCCCTCCTAGGATTCCCGCTACAGTAGCTATGGCTGCGAGACTACTTGCAACCAAAGGACGCTTTATTCTTTTAATACTGAGAGACTTCTTTTTTATAGAAGAGTCTTTCTTCTTTGGAGTTTTGTGTTCAGAACTCATTTTGGATTCACTTACTTCTAAATTGTTAAAAATATTAGAATAATGATCAAATTAGATCGAATTTCTATTTAACATTTGTGTAATTTGGTAAATATTTCTTAGAAAGAGAAAATAAAAAAGAATATAGAGAAAAGGAGATTTTATTCCGTTAGGCAACTTCTAAGCCGGTTTTCCTCCAATTCTATATACGGATAAAAGATTTCACCCTCTATGAAAAATTCTCTCCTTGTATATGACATTTTCTACAATTTGCTCAAAAACTCATATTCTATTCCTTTCACTTCTTTTTTACTTTCTCAAGTGATAAACCTATGGAAAATCAATTAAAAATGAAGAATCGATTCCATTTATAGTTTTCATTGTGGAACTTCCATGGGTGTTCCGAATCTGAATGAAAGTATGATCAATTAAATAACTTTCCCTGTCTTTACAGCAAATATTATATGAATGCCTCTCTTATCTAAATAATTATAGAATCAAAATATCACATCTAATATGTTTGAAGATGGCAAAAAAAGGAGTTATAGGCATTATTTTAATGATAATCATCGGTTTCAGCCTTGTCATTATTATCCCAATCTCCTCAATTTCACTCATATTCTCATCGTACAGATGTATTGAAGAAAATTTTTCATATGATTTTGAGCCAAGCTCACCATCTCCTATTGAACAATTATATATTATTGCTGATGTGGGAAATATTGATATAAAATATGTCTACTATAATGTATATCCAATATTGTCTATAATAATCAGATGAAAAATTAAGAAAGATCTAATTTATTTAAGAATAAAATACAGTCTCCTATTGTTTTTCCCTTTGTTTACCGTTTTAATTATCTCTATTTCCCCTATTTCGCTAAGACTTTTAACATGTGTTCCACCATCTACTTGTTTATCGATATCACCAATCTTTACGATTCGAAATTCTTGTAAGCCTTTAGGTAACCCAACTGCTAATCGTGCAAGTTCAGGTTCTTCTAATACTGCTGCTCTAGACATTGTATCAATAGTGATTGGAAGGTTTTGCTTGATTATTTCGTTAGATTCCTCTACATACGCTCGTAGCTTTTCAGGAGAATAATCCTCCATGGAGAAGTCCATTCTAGATTTATCCATTTCTATTTGATTTCCTGTAATTTTAGCGTTAGCTCTGCGATACAATATATTTGAGAGGAGATGGCAAGCAGTATGGTATCGCATATATGTATAACGCCGGTCCCAATCGATTTCGCACGACACTGAGTCTCCTTCTTTAAGTCCGGACTTTTCTACTTCGTGACTGATTTCTCCCGAAAATTTACCTACATAGATAACCTTAAACTTTTCACCGTCTCTAATTAAATAACCCTCGTCCCAGGGTTGACCTCCACCCTTAGGGTAGAAGGCTGTTTTATCAAGGATGATGAATTTGTCGTCTTTCACAGAAAGAATTTTAGCGTCCCATTTCTTTAAGTAAGAATCACTCATGTATAACGCATCTGTCATAAGGTTGAATAAAGAAGGATTTACTTAAATTATTAATGAATAGAGATTTACTTTAGCTGAGTATTAATCTTATTGATGTTATTAGTATCCATAGCATTATATTTACTACTAATATCCATTCTACCAAAGGATTAAATAGAGTAATTGCTAATAGAATTAACTCAAAACCAGTTGCGTAGCCTATTATTATGTGATACAACTTATACTCGTTGCTCTTCATCATCAAGAAGGTATAAAGGCATATGGTTGCAATAGATCCAAGAAAACCGCTTAAAGTAACAGTTCCGTGAAACCGCATAAATGCGTCTGGGTTATCATGATCTGGTAGGATTCCAACTAAAGCAACGCATACGGAGCTAATAACCGCTATCGCTGTGGCAATTCTTCGTACAAATTCGTTTATACCAATCAATGTTTTCTCAAGATAGAGAATGAAGGGAATGGTTAAACTTCCACTTAACACAAAAGCAATGCTGAAAAGAGTCTTGGCGATTCCTCTCCCCAATGAACTTACAGTATCCTCTAAAGGATTATAACCAGGCGTAACAAGTGCCGCAAATATAACGAACACGATTGCAAACGAAACTCCAATAAGTCCAAAGAAGCATTCGATCTTAGATAGATGAGCATCAACAATATGTCGTAACCGTTCGTTTGACAGATCTTTACTCATAAGATCCCTAATAATCTCTGATTTAGGATTAATTTTAAGTTTGTTGACAATACCTTTTACGCCTTTAACCGCTCTTGTTATAGTTTCGATTCTAGCTCTCTGCCAAAAAGATATAATGCTCCCTTCAATGATTACAATTCCATTGATTACTGATGTTTTGATATTTGTTAAACCTAAAGATTTTTCTTTTGAAATTTTAGCTTCTATATTATCTTGGATTTCTTCATCTGAATTTTCCATTTTCATACTTTTATTAAAGGTGATATTTGCTAATAAACCTCTATAATTTGAGAAATAAAAGGTTTTTGGCTAGTTTAACTCAAATCTTAACATTCGATTAAGAAATCTGTCAAAGCTATGAAAATATTTAAATAGAGCTAGGAGAATACCAATTCTTAACAAAATTATTAAAATCAAAAAAAAAATGACAGAAATTAGAAAATCTTAGATTATCTTTTTTTATCTTATTCTATTAATCTTTCTCATAAAGTTCCCCTGGTTTCGCACCACAAAAAGCCTCAAATTTCATAAATTTCATCTCTTTGGAGCAATTTGGACAAAAATATTTGCCAGGTTCTTTATCAGTAAACGAATACCCACATTCTTTACACATTACAGCACTCATATTATTCTAATCTTGAACTAACATTTAAAAGGTTCTTCTTATAAAATAGAACTCCTTTAGCTCTTATCTATACGAAATATAATCGTAAATTAACTAAACTAAATAATTTAAAAATAGAAAATTTTACCCTTTAACCTTAGGCGAAGGTTGTCAACACACATCTAATTTTTTTATGTGGGTCTCATTCTTTAAAGGGTAATTCATTTTGACATACGTTACAGCGTTTATCATTTGAATCGTAGGGTGAAAAAGCGCGTATACTTTTTACACACGTTACAATAATAGAAACCTTCATTCATGCCATCTATTTTAGATCTGCAATTTAAACAAAATATCATACTAATCATGTATAAAAGCACTTGGTTAACTTTAAAAGTTGAATTTATAAGATATAGGTAGATTTCGATGTTGAGTAATATTGAAAAATAATAGGAGTATAATGTAAAACTATATATTTTAAAGCAGTTATAATAATTCTCAAAGCTACCTAATTAAATTATATCTGAATTTTTATTTCAAGTGATCTGTATGCCATCTGTTGAATACAAGGGCGAAAAATACGAAGCTGAATCCGGTTTTTTGGACCTAGGTTTGTTAGAAATCACCGATATTTCTGAAATTAAAGGTTTAGATAAACTTAAGATAAATCATTTAGAACTTAGTTCAAACAATATAACTGAATTAAAAGGATTAGAGCGGCTTAAGAATCTTGAAGTCTTAAATTGCGGGAGTAATAATCTCTCTGCTATTTCTGGACTGGAATCTCTCTCCAATTTGAAAATATTGCACCTCGCATCTAACCAAATTTCAGAAATAAGAGGACTTGACGAACTGACTGAACTAAAAGAATTATACTTAAGAGGAAACCAAATTCTTAAGTTAGAAGGCCTGAATTCTCTAAGTTCGCTTCAAAAGTTAGATTTGTCTTGGAATATAATTACTAAAATAGAAGGTTTTGATGCTTTGCACAATTTAGAAGTATTATGGTTAGCAGGAAATCAACTCACAAATATCCAAGGATTGGATAACTTAAAAAATCTAAAAGTCTTGAACTTAGCTGGAAACCAAATATCTGAAATTCAGGGCCTTGAACATCTGGAGAATGTCAATGAGATTTATCTCAACGATAACAAAATACGAGAAATCCAAGGAGTAGAATGTCTTTCTCAATTGGAGGCGTTATGGATTACCGCAAACAATATTGAAAAAATATCTAATCTAAAAAAATTAACGAACCTACAAGTTTTAAATTTAAAAGATAATGCCATCAATGAAATTAGCGGTTTATACTCATTGACTAAATTGAATAAGTTATTTCTTTCTGGAAACAAGATTTCCTCAATTAAAGGACTCGAAACGCTTCAAAATTTAGAAACGCTAGATTTAGGAAACAATCAAATTAAAATAATTAGAGGGTTAGAATCCCTGATGATATTAAAGGATCTATGGCTAAAAGATAATGAAATTGACGAAGCTTTACTCGATCAATTAGGAGGGCTTGATTCAAGCGGTTGCGCCGTAGAACCATTAAAATTTGTTGAATATTGTTTAATTAATTTATAATTTACAGCTCCGTTAAGAAACTGCTAGAGTTCTAAAATGCTATCTATGTTTTGCTTTATTTTTTGAAAGCTTACCGATGCTTCTGAAATATCAATAATTGGTTTACCTTCTAGATCAAATTTGGTTAGAAGATCATCTTCAGGTATTAACATGAGCACCGACAATTCGTATTCTTTAAGTTTGTCAAGAATACCAGGTATTTCACCTCTCACTCTATTGATAATTATCCCTATCCTTTTATAATTAGTAAACTTCTTTGCGCTCTCGCTTATTGATTTTGCCGTTTCTACACTCCTTAAAGAAATATCGGTGACAATTAGGAGTATATCGACTGATTTAATTACCATTCGATTAATTTGTTCAAGACCCGCTTCACAATCTATCAAAACGACATCAAAATCGCTAGAAATCGATTCTATAACCTTACGAAGTAAAGCATTTGAAGGACAGAAACAACCCGGACCTTCAGGTTGACCAATTGAAAACAAGCTAAATTCTTTACTTTCTTTTATAGCATTATAAACCTTAAAATCTATATCTTCAGCAATAGATTGAAGATCCTCTTTCTTACTAATTGTATTTTCGATTAAATCGGCTCTTATTTTTTCAAGACTCTTTTCTGGTACTAATTTAACCATTTTACTTAGATGGGGATGAGTCGGATCAGCATCTATCAATAAAAGTTTAAGCTTGTAAGATGTTGAAATAGCCTTCGCGATAAGTGTGGTTATAATTGTCTTACCAACTCCTCCTTTTCCAGCAATAGCAACTATAAGCGGTGTTTTTTTCAACTCCATTATAGGATTCCATCTAAATATTTTTTTTAATTTAAATCTCTTCTCGAGAAACTAACACTTGTTTGACATTATAACATTCTTCTTGATACGGGCAGATTTCACACCCCCAATCGTAGTCACAATCAATTCTCTTTCTCCACTCTTCAATCTTTTTTTTCCATTTCTCCTTTTCTTTAAATAAGATTCCTGAAGTTAGCGTAACAACTTGTTCAATGGAACTTGGGTAAGAGTTGATAAAAATAACTTCTATTGAATTGATTAATTCTTTGAATTTTCGTTTATACAAATGAATTATGGCATTTCCTAAGAACTCGAACGAAAATCCTTTCTGGAGAGCGGACTTACTTATTCTACACCAAAATCTACGAGGAATAGTTCGAATTGAAAACCCATCGATTCCGTTTGATATAATATTCAAGTGTTTTAATTCTTCTTTACTTTTTTCAGCTATATCGTTGATTCCAATTAGAACGATTAATCCAAAATCTATATTTGGCTCCGAAATTTCTACAATCTCTCTTCCTAATAACGATATCTTTCCATGATCTAGCAGGTTAGTATTTTTTAAGGGAATTATTATTGAAAATGATTTTCTATTTATTCCACCAAGTTCTAAACCGGTCTCCTCTTCAAGTATTATTCCTTTATATTGACTCAATCCCATTTCAATTTTGAAATTATAAGATGAATCGTTCTGGTTGAATTGTGACCGATAGATAAATAAGGGTTTTCCACTATTCTGCTCTTGTTCTAAGAAATCTCTTATCTTCTCAATATTAGTTTTATTTTCCATTAAATTGGTTACCTTATCAAGTACAGTCTAGTATATAATTATAATAAACGGCTATTAATCTTTATTTAGGTTTTAACCGTTTTTTAAGATTTGTATTACCTCTGTCATGAAATATTTATATATAATAAGAAACAATAGTGTTTTAATATCATTTAGATTATGAAATTGTAATTTTAATACAAAAAAACAATATCGAGTTATTCAATTATGAATGAAACTATAGAATTTACAGAAGCTGTTGGAACAAGACATTCAAGATGGACTTTTCTTTCCAACGCTTTCGGGCTACTTTGCTCTACATTAATAGGTGCTGTTCAAGGGTTTACGCTTTTCTATTATGAAGCTGTTGTTGGATTAAATGCAACATTAGTCGCTATCGCCATGTTTATCTTTCTGTTGTATAATGCAATTAATGATCCTATTTTCGGTTTTTTAATCGATCGAAATATGAGATTCACGAGAAAATGGGGAAGACGATTTCCATGGATCGTCGTAGGCATCATCCCTTGGGTCTTTTCTGTCTTTCTTCTCTTTTCAGTCCCAAATACCATCGATGGTTCTACGAATCCTGGGGCTGCTTTTGGGTGGTTATTAATTTCATTGGTTTTACTTGACACCTTTGGCACGCTTGTGAATCTTAATTACAAGGCAGTTCAAATAGAAAAATTTCGGACGGAGTACGAGCGTCGAAGATTCACAAGATATTATGCACCTTTCGACATCTTAGCTATTATCCTTGGGATGTTATTACCTCCTCTTTTTACTGATATGATTCCTAGCGATCCAAGAGCCAGTTATAGCATGATGGGAGTGATAATCGCCGTAATAGCTCTTCTTTTCGGTATTTTGTCTCTTCCTGGTAACCGTGAAGATAAATTAATGATTGATAGGCATTATTCACCCGATTCTGTGAAGCGAATGAATTTTTTTAAAGCCCTTATAGAAGCTATAAAAACGAAAAGTTACATGGTATGGTTTTTATTTGGAATATGTAATGGAATATATATATCCCTTGTTGTAACAAACATGTTATATGTAACAACTTTTGTCTTAAAGGTTGGTGGCGATATGTTTCTTATTATTTTAGGTTTAAATCTCGTGGGTACTTTGATATCTATTCCTATTTGGCTCAGGTATATCAGGAAAATAAACAATAATAAGAAAGCGTTCGTGGTTGCTGGTCTCATATCATGTGCTGCGTTATTTCCACTGACGTTTTTTCAGGGCCTTATTGATTTAATAATCATGGCATTCATTCTCGGTCTCGCCCAGGGAGGTTTAAACTCATACGTATACACTATAGTCGGTCCGAGTGTGACTGAGGATGTTATTGTTAAGATGGGGAAAAATCAAAAAGGAGTTCTCTTCGGGATTTCTGCATTGCTTCTTCGGCTTGTTGCATCTATTGACGAGTTTATTATTGCGTACGTTCACGATAGAACGGGTTTTATAGCAGGCAATAAGACTTATGCGGACATGTTATCAGCAGTTACAGCTGCTGGTGGTGATATAAATTTAGTACTTATAGGTATCCGCCTTATCCAAGGTGTCATTCCAGGTGTGGTTTTACTCATAGGAGTTCTGATTTTTTGGAAATTCTTCCCTATAACTCAAGAAAGGTTATTAAGTAATAAAGCTAAGATGAAAGATCTCGGATTCTAACAATTTAAACCTTTTTTTTTTAAGATACATAAATTCAAATTTTAATATTTTTAATAAAGTTAATTGAATTATAAGAGATAAAATAACAATATCTATAAACGAATTAACAAGGTGATATTTTGGGTAATAAAGAAGAAGTTGAATCATTTTTCAAAAAGATGTCGAAAGAAACAGACCAAAACGGCGAAGTAGCCATACGAGAAAAGGAGGCCAAAGTTAGAGAGCTGTTCGTGAAGATGCTCGAGGATGCCGCTAAATATGCAGTGCAATATGAGTTCTATATAGAGGATATGGAGGACTTCCACGAAGTAGTGCAATGGGAGTTCGGTTCCATCAGGGGATATCAAGTATTCGACGAGACGGAGTACTCGTACAGGATCGACGAAGAGGCTGAAGACCCGACTCTTGTACTGGGGTGTACTGATCTCGATTTGGCTTACAAGTTCCTCAATAACGAAATCGAGCATTGGCCAGCCTTTGTAAGGACAAAATTCTTGATCGGCGTGAAGAATCCCGATGGATCTCTGGTGCAAAAGAAAATTGGAAAAGTCACCGGCTTCGCTCCCGGTAATGCCCCTACCAGCCAGTCCGCCGAAGAGAATGCACCCACCAGGCATAAAAGCTTGACTGCCCGCCTGCTGAGAATACCCGTGTTTCGACCGATCATGGAGCGGACCGCAGACCCCGAGAACTCCAACGATGTTCGTATCCCGATCAATCAGTCCTTGGGAACGTACGAGAACCAGCCCATACCTCTCGCAATTCTCGAGTATTTCATCAACAAGGCGAGTGATGTCTATCTCTTCTCCGTGTGCCCCTGTCGAGCGCTCGCCAATTGCAAGAATTATGACCAATCCCTCGGATGCATGGCCCTGGGCAAGGGGGTCCTGCGGATGAAGACCTTTGGGAGCATTGGCACCAAGGAAGAAGCAATGGAACGTTCGCGACGTGCGGTTGCGGCCGGCCTGTTGCCCTCTTTGGGAAGAGTCAAATCCGATACGATCATCTACGGGGCTCTGCCTGAACAAGGTGATCTGATGCATATCTGCTTCTGTTGTCCCTGTTGCTGTGTCGAGGGATCTGGCAAGGACTCGCCCAGATATCTGAGAATGTGGCATCAGAAGATGGAGGGAGTGTCCGTCACGGTCGATGAGGCTCTCTGTAATGGATGCGAGGCATGTCTTGAGGTATGCATATACGGTGGTATGGAGGTAATAGACCAGGTTGCAGTGATCGACCGAGAAGGTGAGGATCGCTGCAGAGGCTGCGGAAGGTGCGAGAGGGCGTGCCCTACTGGAGCGATAACCATCACCATCGAGGATGATGGTGTGGATAGGATGATTGCTCGCATAGAGTCCTACGTCGACGTCAGCTAGGGGGAAGCCCGGTTGTCGGCGGGTTCATGTCTCATCGCGGGACTCCGAGAAGTGAAAATTTTTTTTTTTAAAAAGGAATTATGAGAAATAGATAATGAAGGGGTAGCCATGAAAGAATTAGAAATTCTATTTAAAAATATGATAAGCGAATTAGATGGCTTTATTCAAAGTCAGAAGGACAAATAAACCTCGACTAGATTTTGCGATTTATCAATAATTAAATAAAAATAGGATATATGCTTTAGAAATAAATTTTTAATACTTCATACAATATTATTTATTAATTTTACTTAGGAATAATTAAGGTGTTATAATGGTAGAGAAGAAAGTTGAAATTGAATCATTGTTTAAAAAAATGTTAAAAGACACAGAGGAAAACGCTCCAAAAGACGCAATTTATCAAGAGGACATCAAAACTACTGGAACATTTACAGTTCAATGGAAGATTTGTGGGATTCTGGGTTATCAGATCTTTGAACAAGATAAAGTCTCCTATAAATTTGGAGAGAAATTAGAAAAGCCCGATATATCGTTAGTTATTAGAGATAGCGAGATAGCAATTACATTCTTAAAAGGAGAAATCTTTGAATTTGATTACGGCCCGGCGTATGGTGGTAATTTTAAAATCAATCAAACAATCGGATGGAAAGAGATTGAAAAAGAAACGGGTAAAAAAAATGCTCGGATAAATAAACCGTTCGTGACAGCCCGATTTAACAAAGAAAAAGAATACCATCCTTTTATCTTATCAAAAATACCTGTCTTTAGAAAAATTGTTACACAGCGAGTATCGGAAAATGATTTTGGAGCCTTTATACCAATCAATAAAGCTCTTGGGACATATGATAGTCAAATCATTCCTCTCAAGGTTTTTAAGCATTTTATTGATAAAGCGAGTAATATTGTCAAGATGAACGACTGTCCTTGTAGAACATATCATGAATGTAAAGATCACAATCGTAATCTAGGATGTATGCACATGGGTAATGATACATTAAATTTTCCTTCACCCCATTTCAGGAGTAAAGTTATTTCGAAGGAGGAAGCCTTAGAACATGTTAGACTTTGTATTGAGGACGGTTTAATTCCATTACTTGGAAGAGCCATGGATGAAGCTGAGGGATTTGGAGTTCCAGATACAGGACATTTCTTATCAATGTGTTTTTGCTGTCCGTGTTGTTGTATAGATGGTACTATCATACAAAATGCCTCAAAAGGCCTTACTACGATGTTTAAAAGAATGGATGGTATCACTGTGAAAGTTGACGAAGACCTTTGTGTTGGTTGTGAAGAATGTCTAGAGGTTTGTGTCTTCAATGGTATGGAAATGATTGATAACAAGGCTGTAGTGAACCAAGACAACTGCTTAGGCTGTGGCAGATGTGAAACCACTTGTCCTAACGAAGCCATAACTATAACCATTACAGATCTTAGTTACGTTGATAAACTGATTAAAGATTTAGAAGCTAACGTCGAAGTAAGCTGATTTTATAATAGAAAAAAAAATTTTAGGTAATTATAATGATTTCTATACAGAAAGGGGAGGATTTGCTCTCAATTTCCTTAAGCACCATTTTAAGCTACAGGAAGAACGAGGCCGAATTTCAGAAACTTGTTATAAATTGGAACAAGAAAATACTGATTGTTATTGAAGATTTCTATCCAATTGAAATTATATTTGAACGCGATGAAATTAGGTTTAAAGTAAGTGATATTGATAAAAAGGTAGATCTGAAGGTAAAAATGAACATTTATACGCTTTTAGATTTAGCTTACGGAAGACTAGGGCCTATTAAAGCCGTTATAAAACGCAAAATAAGAATAAAAGGGTTGTTTAAAGTTGGGATTCTTTTAAAATTTATAAAAATTTTTCTAAACAGTATGCAAATGGTCGCGGCAGACCCTAACAATAATTATTACGAATTAAATAAGGAGACTAAGTAATGTGGTGAGAAAAATCGTATGACTGAAACTAAGGAAAGAAATTTGTATAAGAAAATAAGTAAGGAGGACGTGTATAAGAAATTAAAGGGGATATTTGGAAGCATGAACGTAACAGATAAGTCGGTAGACTTATATCCCTACTCTTACGATATGACCGAATGCGAGCCTCACATGCCTGACTTTGTGGTAATTCCTGAAAATTCGACGCAGTTAATAGAATTAGTGAAATTTTGCAACCAGAACTTACTACCAATTGTCCCTTACATATCCGGGAATAATGTTGGTGGTCTCACGATCCCAGAACATGGAGGTATTGTGGTTGATTTTGGGAAAAAAATGAATAAAATTCTTCACGTCAACGAGAACATGATGTACGCTCTCCTAGAACCGGGAGTTACCTTTGGAGAATTAAAAAAATATCTTGACGAAAACTATCCGCATCTTAGATATAGTTATCCATTCGCTCCACCTTACGCGGGAGTGGTTGGAAACGTAATCTTGAGCGGTATGAACAACCTCTCGTGTAAACTTGGATCAATGGGTGATTCTATTAATGGATTAGAAGTTATTACTGCTGATGGAGAACTCGCCCGGATTGGTTCTTGCTTTTATGGGAAAGAAGAAGCGGATAAGGACAGTTGGTGGAGTAGATATCCAATGCCAGATTTGATGGGTTTATTTATTAACTGGCAAGGAATGACAGGATTAGTTACTAAATGTGCAGTTCAGTTATGGCCGAATCCTCCTCATAAGAAGACTTATCTTGGAGTAGTATTTGGTTTGCCCGATATTGGACCGGTTATGAGAGAAGTTGGAAGGACAGAAGTTGTAGACGACATATCAGCGGTGAGCATTGAAGTAGTGAAAATGACGATCGAACTTCCAGAACCGAAAAGGATTCCTGGTGAACCCGATTTTGCTGCACTCTTTTCTATATCTGGTAAAACGGAAAGTTTATTCAGAGCTAAGGTGGAGTATCTTAAGCAAACCATAGAAAATTTGAAAAATCAAGGGATCAAAGTTCTTCTCGTAGATATTGACGAGTTTAGCAAGTTATTTAGTTTAAGAGTTAGATGCCACTTGGATTTGCCCGCAGTAATTCTGTCATTAGTGGAATATTCGGGCCTTACATGGTTTGGATCTTACGCTCCGACGCATAAACTCGAAAAACTAATTCCGAAGGTGAACGATTTGTTTTTGAAATACGACGTCCCTCCATTTATCTACATGAAAATAATGAAGTACGCTCACTACGGCATTTTTCGGCCGATACTTCGATATAATAAATTCAAAGACGAGGATAAAATCCATAGTCTTCTCAACGAAATAGCCGAATTTTGTATCGCAGAAGGGTGTATTCCGTATAAAACGCCAATTTGGATGACGGATAAGATGCGTGAAATTATAAATCCTGGGTGGTTACACTTGTTTGAAAAAGTGAAAAAGTGTATCGATCCAAATAATATATTTAATCCCGGAAGATGGAACACATAGAAATTTTAAGTGAGAAAGATAAAAAAGTACTTTTAAAAATTCTGTTAATTTATCAAACTAAAGGTGATATATTAAATGATAGAAACAAATATAACTAAAATGTTTGGGATAAAGCATCCTATATTTAGCGCACCTATGGGTCCCTTTTTTACCCGTGATTTAGCTCTTGCCGTCAGTGAGGCTGGTGGCTTAGGAGTGTTATCAAACGTTAACATAGCAGGCACAAATCCCGTTGAAGAACATAAGGCAAGCTTAGAACATATGATCGAACATACTGATAAAACATTTGGTCTTAACATCCTTACTTCTCGGAATAATCCAGGAGTCAGACAAATGGTAAGATCATTACCAAAAATAGTCATGGCTAACGAGAAAATGCGAGATCAGTGTAAATATTGGTTAACTTCAGCGGGTTCTTCAAAAATCCTTGCAGGATCTAAAAGCTTTCAGGAATTAAGAGAGAACTCAGATGTTAAGCACTTTCACGTTGCTCCTGCTGTTTGGTTGGCTGAAAAATGTGTAGCTGCAAACGTAGATGGGATAGTGGTCACAGGTACTGAAGGTGGAGGGCATCAATCATACGAAAGAGTTAGCACTCTTGTTTTGCTTCAGCAAATGAACGAGAGATTTCCTGATTTACCAAAAATTGCTTGCGGAGGTTTCGCTACAGGAGAGTCCTTAGCTGCGGCTCTTTCGTTAGGAGCTGGAGCAATAGCAATGGGATCGAGATTTATAGCATCGAAACAGAGTGAATTTCACGAAAAATACAAGGCGTTAATTCCTCCTGGAACACCACAAGATACTGGACTTTATACTGGAACATTTGGTCCGATTCGCCTATATAAAAACGAATACGCTTTATCCCATCCAGCGCCTAGTAGTAAAGAAGAGATGATCGCCTATGAAAATTCAATTTCTCCTGAGCAAAGAGCAAAAGACATGGGTTCATATGACAGGGTATATAACGGAGATATTGAAACTGGTGCTGTTTTACTAGGTCAATCGATAGGAATTATTGATAGCATAGATGATGTTGACGATATCATTGAAAGGATAATAAAGAAAGCTGAAACCGTTATCAGAAATAATGGTTCGCTTCTGAAATAAAATTGTAAGTAAATTTACCATAACCAACTTTTAAATTTTTTTTTAATAAAACGAAAGATAGATTTGTTTTGAACGAACAAATTAAATTTGAAAGGAAAAGTTTGTTGACAAAAATAAGCATTTTATGATTCAAAATATTTAATCCATGAAGGTAAGGCACACAATGGTTGAAATTGATGATAATTTAATTGGAAAAGATGTTTTAGAAATGGCATTTGATCGCTGCATCAAGTGTAGTACCTGTAAATATGGATATAAAAATTTTGAAAAAATCTGTCCTTCAGGAGAGAAGTTTTTATTCGAATCATATTGGGCTTCTGGTCGTATAAGAATTATCAGGGGTGTAGTTAGTGGCGAACTTGAATGGACAGATGAATTGAAGGATCCCATATTTGCTTGTACCACCTGTGGAGCTTGTATGGACGCTTGTCAGGCACCTCACGCGGATTTTATTGTTGAAATGATAGAAGCATTAAGAGAATTAGCGGTTAGGAATATAGGCCCTGCAGAGAATCAAGAATTGCTCGTCGCTCGATGTGAGGAGAGTTGTAATCCATATGGAGAAGCTAACTCCGATAATGAACAACTAAAAAAAATGTTTGAATTGCCAGAAAAAGCAGAATGGGTTTACTTTATTGGATGTACATCTAATTATCGACAAAAGAATTTAAGGGACTCAACACTTCGATTTTTGAAGAAAGTAGGGATTGATTTCACGTTGGTAGATGAACATTGTTGTACAAGTCCTATGATAAGAACAGGTCAGCTTAGTATTATTGATGATTATATGAATTATAATATTTCAAAGATAAAAAATGCGGGAGCTAGTAAGGTTATCACCTCGTGTGCAGGGTGTTATAAAACTCTTAGTAAAGATTTTAAACGATTTGGAAAGGATATAGATTTCGAAGTGTTTCATTCGCTTGAACTGGTTAAAGAGTTATTAGATAAGAAAGCAATAAAATTCAAATCAGAATATAATAAAACAGTTACATATCACGATCCTTGTCATCTCGGTAGACATATGGGCATCTATGAACTTCCTAGAGAAGTATATAAACAAATTCCCGGGCTAAAATTAGTAGAAATGAAGAGAAATCGAAATTTTGCTTGGTGTTGCGGAGCAGGAGGGGGAGTTAAAATCGCTTATCCCGATTGGGCTGTTGAAATATCCAAAGAACGCCTTGAAGAAGCAAAAGACACGGGGGCTTCTATAATTTCTTCGACTTGTCCATTCTGCAGAACGAATTTAAGCGATGCTAACTTAAAATATAATTTTGACTTCGAAGTGCTGGATTTAATGGAAATCTTAGATGAAATTGAAATAGAGGTCAAAGAATGACAAAATTACAGCCTATCGATATTAGTTTTTTTTCTTCTTTTAATAAAGAAGCATGCACGATTTGTGGAGAATGTTTTCATAAATGCCCGATTATGGGGCTTTCCATTGAAGACTCAGTCAATGAGATGAAACGATTAATAAATGGAGAAAACACTCAAAGAGTCCTTAATGAATGCCAGAGTTGCTTTTCCTGTAATTTTTACTGCCCTGAAAATGCATATCCTGCTAGCCTAATTCTACAAAGGTGGAATGAGCAATATAAGAGAGACGGTTTAAAACAAAGGGGAAAATATTATATGACATTATATCCCCACTATCCAAACTTCCGTTCTTATGTTATGGAGCATTTGCCTAGGCAAACAAAGGATTTGGTTAAACAATGGGCATCTCTAAAACCATTAGAGGGAGATACTCTTACATATCCGGGATGTAATATAATAACTTTTGCAGAATTAACTCAAGCAAGCTTCTTTAACGATCTAGATATTAGAGGAAGATTGGAATATTGCTGCGGTGAAACTTTATTCCGGACAGGTTATAGAGAGGAATTATTCCAAGTCACTAAACGATTAGATCAATGGTTTAATACGTTAAATCCTAAAAAATTATTAGTACTCTGTACAGCAGGAACAGCTGTTTTTAAAAACGTACTCCCTCACTATGGTTTAACTTATAAATTTGATGAGATAAAGTCGTATATTGAATTTATATGGGAGAAAATTGAGAATGGCGAGATTAAAATTACGCATCAACTCAACATGACCGTTTCTATTCAAGATTCTTGTTACTCAAAAATGTTCGGTGATGATTATATGGATTTGCCTCGTAAAATCCTGGAAAAAATAGGAATTGAAATCGTTGAGTCCGAAGCATGCAGAGAAAATATGCGATGCTGTGGTATAGGGGCAGGTTTTTCTGTTGATTCTGCTTATCAACCATTCAAAATTCGAGCGTCTGCTTTGCGAAATTTCAAAGCGTTTAAAAAAACTAAGGCTGATGCGGTGTGCGTTTATTGTGCGGGATGTTTAGCAACCTTTACTGCAAATAAGAAACTTTATTTCAAAAGATTAAAGGTATATCATATAATTGAACTTTTACAGATGGCAATGGGGGAGACTCCTAGTCTGAACAATAAAGCAAAGAAAAAACGAGCAAAGCACTTTTTCTGGGGGACAATGAAAAAACAAGTACCAAAGATACCTTCTAAAAAAACATTCACGTTGGCTGATATTCCTGAAGATCCGCCATTATATGGGGAAGCGTGGTGATATTGCTAGTAAATAAGAGAATTTCAGCTTTTAATAAAGATGCGTGTAATTTATGTGGTGAGTGCTTCCATCAATGCCCCGTATTACTTCTACCTATTGAAGAGTCTAAAAAAGAGATGGAAAGATTAATTGAGGGAAAGGAATCTAAGTATATCCTCTCAAAATGTAACTCTTGTTTTTCTTGCAACTTGTATTGTCCTCAACAAGCAAATCCATATCAGTTAATACTGGAACGATGGAATGACTTGTATAAGATAAGGGGGGCACCACCGCTTTATCGGTTTGTGTGTCCAACAGAAGAACCCAATATCTGGCAGTTATTAAATATATTTTTATCAAATCAAGAAAAAAAATGGGTGAATAAATGGGTAACTCATAAACCCAGTCCTAATGAGAATATCCTACTTATAGGGAATTATACACATTTATTTCCCTTTGTAATAGGGGGAAGTAAGTTATTAGAATCATATACGCCTATATCTCGCTTGGATCAGTGGGAAGGTGGAGCATATTTATACCAGGGAGGGTATTTAGATACAGTTCAAAAAATTGCGAAAAGATGTGATAGTGATTTTCAAAATTGGGGCGTACAAACAGTAACTCATACTTTAGATGCAGTTCACTTCATTTTTTCAGAGGTCCATCCGGTTGAAATGGGAGTAACTCACAAGCAGAAATTTATTAATTTTAATGAATGGATGTTAAAGCAAATAGAAAATAATAAAATAAAAATTAGTAATAAATTGAATATCTCAGTGACGGTTCACGATAACTGTTATTCTAAGGCAGGTGGAGAGGCTTATTGGGACGTTCGTAGAGCAATTCTTAAAAAATGTGGTTGCGATTTAATTGAGATGGAGCATATTAGAAAAGATTCTTTATGTTGTGGATTTGGGGCAGGAGCTTCATGGGTTAAAAATATGTCTATTCCCTTCGATATTATCTCTGAAGGGATAAAAAAGTATAAGGAAGCCGAAGATACAGGCGCACAAGCTTTAGTAACTTACTGTGGGGGTTGTTTATATCTTATGTGGGCAACAAAGGAATTAATGAGTTCCAAAATTGATCTTTATCACATTATCGAAATCGTTAGAATGGCGAATGGAGAACAATTGGATTACCCCAGATATCATAAAAAGCGAGCTTGGGATATCATTACGATAATTACTTATCAATTATTAATTTCAATTTTTCAGAACAACTTTTTCATTAAAAAAATAACCTATGATAAGAATTTGAATACCTTTTGGCCAAAAAAGTATCGAGTCCTAAGGTTGATAAGATTGCTTTTTAATATTTCTCTTGTAAGAAAAGTATACGCTAAAATTTTCTGTCTATTAATGGATGTAATGAAAACAAAATAATTTTCCAAAATTGATGTATTTTGAAATAGAACTGTAAAGATAACCCTTAAGATAAAATAATAATAACATTATTTAAAACTTTTGAAAAATTTTCGTTGAGTAAAAACCCTCAATATAAAGAAGGATATATGGATAGGTTAACTGGTGAATGGTGGCTTGAATCTAACGAATAAAAAATTAATTTTTATTGAAATCACACCAATCCAAATCAATACAAACAGGAAATCAAGCCTTTGAATCAGTCCTAGGATGCTAGGGAGGGTGTTAGTAAAAAACATAATGTAAAACAGTATACTAGAAATGATTGAGAGGATAACGGTAATCAACGTAAATGTTGCTAATTTTTCCCATTGAGGATCTTGTTTGAAGTGAAAGTAGAATTTAAGTGGTGCAAATGTTAATGAGATTCCTGCAATGAATGCAAATATTCCATGGAGGGCTCTGATGGGATCCTGGCTAATATCGATCGTGCAACCATGGTTACAATTCATAATAGCAGCTCCTATTAATCCAAGTCCTCCAAGAATGAATAGGAAAACTCCTTTTAATCTCGCTTTGCTTTGATTAACCGCGCGATTAAGTCCAATTGCAAAAAGGATGATTAAACCACCCGTTGTTCCAACACCGATATTGAATATATCTCCTCTGATTCCCCCAACTCCGCCCAAAATACTCAACATCATCGTCATATGATTATAACCCGGTTGGAGAGCTCCCAAAATGATGATCAAGCTAATATACAAAATAGGTATTAGCATTCCGACCAGTGATACCACAAGGTATTTTTTCCCATTTTTCATGTATGATTGTTTTTTTTTTGTTCCTTTATATATTTCTCTATTTTATCTATTATCTCAATTTGCAGATTCTATAGTTTGTTGAGATTTTCAATAAATAGTGATTATTTACCAAGCAAAATGGTTAACGATCGCTTTATTTGGACATGCGTCTTGACATGCTAAGCATTGGATGCACTCAATAATATCTTCAGCAGCGACATTGCCGTTTACAAGACTATAGACCTCAGCAGGACAATTACTGATACATCTCGCCGCTCCTACACACCGATCTAAGTCAACCTCTACCCACTTATCGTCCTCTTCCCATCTTTTTATATTTACCATTTTTCTTTTTCTGTTCCTATCTTAATTTTTATATAAATAGGATGATAGAGCCACTAATTAAAAAGTTATGATTATGGTTTGAAAGTATGTTTCTCTTCGCTTATTAAAAAAAAAGAATTAAAAAAATTTTGATTAATTAGAAAAAATATCATTTAAGCACTTAAAGCGTCAGCAGTTATACTACCAGTTGATGTGTCTAATGAAAAGACATACCTATAAGTCGCAGAAGCGTAATTTGTCGAGGAACAAATGCTTCCCAATCCGGATATTGTTCCGTTACCTACGTAATTGATTGAGCCTGTACCAGTTGAGCTTACAAATCTAAAACCGGTATCAACTAAAGAGTCTCTGTAAATTACATCAACACTTCCTGTGGAAGTTTCCCAAGTTCCAGTTACATTCGCGCCCATAGAAATATATTGGTATAATTCTACATCTATGCTACCTGTAGATGTATCAAGGTTGAAATCAATGTCTTTTGAATATAGCATATTATAACTCTTAAAGTTCACACCACCGGTGGAAACTGTCCCTATTAAATCATTACCCATGATGCAATTGGTAAAATTTAATGTCAAGGAGCCCGTGCTTGTTAACGCTTGAAATCCACTGGAAAAATTCGTTTTAGATACATAAGATTCTATGCTTCCCGTACTAGTTTCGAGTCTTAAGCTCCCTGTGAATGTGTTATCTCCTAATGTTTTTAATTTGACTGATCCCGTGCTCGAAGTTAATGATAATCCATCTAATATGACATCCTCTGGTACCTCCATTTCAATGGATCCGGTTGATGCTAAAGCTGTGATGTCGAATACTAAATCTGTTCTTAAAGTTACGATTACAGTTATATTATAGGTTTTGAACCAGTGAGAAGGGTCAAACCAAATGTCCGGTAATGTTAGGAGACTAAAAGTAGCAGTTGAATTATCCCACCATTCTATACTCGGGTTAAAGAAATTCTGGTATGTTTTTCCCTCTACAAACATACCCGAAATCTCGATAGAAACATCAATTTGGGCATAAGAAGCAAAAGGAGTTGTGTTATACTGAAAAATAATCTCTCCGATGTCTACATTAATAGTTAAATCTTCTATAGCATCTGGTGAAACTGGTTCGTATGAAAAATTGAACGAATCCTTGATAATCCCCATCGTTACAAAACCATAAACAAAGAATCCTACACCACCACCAACTATGAGAATCGCAACAATAAGTAAAGCTTTATTATAATTTCTCATTTATTTCACAAATTATTTTTTTATTTTTTAAATTGCTTAAGAATGAATGATTTTGGATTGTATTTAAATGAAATTTAGACTGATTTTTATGAGTATCTACAATGTTAAAAATTTTAAAGTATATGCAATCTATAAACTACTCATCTTGAAGTAAAGAGCAACCATCTTACTAAATTTCTCAAAAAAAGAGAGATTTCCATCCCAAAATTCTAATTTATCGGAGGGATAAACTTTCTCCAAAATTCATATTTCTTCGTTTAAATTGAAAAGATCTATAGCATTCTGAACGGTTATTCGACTCACTTCCTGTTGAGAGGTATTGTGTGAATAAGCTATTGCTGCTATTGAGTATTTCACATTTAAAGGGACATTTACTGGCCCTCTTAGATATGGGTGTTGGTAATAACTATCAGTTTCCGTAACCAAAGCAGTTAAAGGCGATTGCTTAGTAACTCTTCGCCATTTGTTAATTCCATAAGCAGAGCTTGGAACAGATAATGTGTATCCTTGTTTAGGTAAAGTTATTCCATACTCATCTGGACCAGAAAAACAATGCCACATAATTTTTTTGGGATTTATATTAAATTCATTGACTAGATTAAGAACTTCTTTCGTTGCTCCATCCTTCTTATTATAACGATGTTTTGGATTGTCTCGATCAAACTCGTGTTCAGCAGCATTTCTAACGTGCAGAACATAGGGTTTATTGAAGTTCTTTGTTAACTCGAATATTTTCTTTAGTTCTGAAACTTGTTTTTCTCTTTTTTCGAGAGTTTTAGCGTGGTGAAAGTCCAAACCAACTTCTCCAATTGCTAAATATTGGTCTTGATTTTTTTCAATGAATTCGACCCATTTTTTCCATTCTCGATCGTATTGAGCTTCGGGGGTATAAGTGACAGTTTGTGGTGCCCAACCGCATGTAAATCCAATCTTTTCTTTATTTTTAACGAATTTTAAAATTAAATCGAGAGTACTATTATCGATCGAGCTGGTGACTAAATACACACCCCCATTGTTCAAAAAATCCCGATATTGTTGCTCATCGGAAGGTAACCTATCGTTTTTTTTAGGTCGAGGAAACGGCAGATGACAATGAGCATCTATTATTTTAAGGTTTTCTTCTGGTTCTGGGACCTTGATCTTCTTCGGCATAGCGTTTTTCTACAATAATATGATTTTTATTTTATTCTAATTAAATCTAAAATTTTTGATATTTTTAATATCCCTTAAATCGAGTCCATCAAAACCCCTACCCTTTATTTTTAATAGATAAATGCTATTATTACTATTTTATGTCTAACTTTTCTAAAATATGAGAGTTCGGCATTACCAAATTTTTTTACTCTTCTCTAATTTTTTCTGGAAGTCGCTATATGCCTTCTTAAGTTCCTTAGGTGTTCTATTTCTACTATTGCTTTTTTTTTGGTTTGATGATGTTCATGGTTCTTATCTTCTTTATTTTCCTTAAGATATTCTATTCTATGTTCATATTTACGACTCATATTCTTCTAAAATAGAATAAATTATATAAATGTCTTCTAAGAGAAAATTAACTCAATAATCTATTCTTTATTTTAATGTCAATTAAGGTTCTATAATAAAATTTTTAGCAAATCTACTGTATTAAGATGATATAATGATCGAAAAATTAAAATCGAAACTTCAAGAATTAGAGACAAAAAACTCGCTAAATACAATCTACGACATATTACAATCCCCGAATTTGAGGATTTAGAAGAAGCTGAGCGGTAATGATATCTGGATACTAGATTATTAAATATCCGAATTCAAGTTTCTTGATATCAATACTACCATAAATATATTGATATACTCTATGGAAATATTTGAAGAAATTACTGAAATATACAATGCAAAAATGCGTTTACTGAGCTGGTTATATGACGAAATAAAAATTCAATCTGATTCTGGCTTTTCCAAGGATTTGCTAAACGAAAAAGGTCAGAAACTACCGCTTAATCGTTAGATCAATCGAATTCCTAATATTTTAATGTGTTTTTAATATTTCTACAATAATTTTCTTAATTTTGGATGAATATTCCTCTAACTTGCCATTTTTTGGTATATGAATAAAAAGCACGGGGTATTCATTTTTTGAAATGTCTAAAGCCCAAAAGTACATAAAATTGCATAAATAGAACCCAGGAAAATAAGAAACCGATAGCCTTATGTTAGACTTAAGAGCTTTATAAATTTCTTTAATATTTAATATAGTTTTGAGTTTTAAAGATTTATTTTTATTTATAAAACCAAATTTATATTTTCCGTCCATATCTTTACCAGAAACCCAATTCAAAGAAACTTTTTCTAAAGATATTCTTTTTTTTGAATATATCCCTAATAATATGACTAAGGATGGTTTTAATTCATTCGACTTGCAAAATGCTAAATATAAATCAATGCTCCTTTTCCAGCTAACTGGCAATATGATTTTTTCAATAGAGTACCGGTGAAGTTTATCGTCGAAATTTCTAACAATATCACTACTGAGATTTGAAGAATATTTACCAAACTTCTCAAAACCAGTTAAAAAAATCGTATTTTTGTTCATTTACTCATGAAACCTAATGAAAATAATAAAAATAATATAAATAAAAATTATTCGCTGACGCGTTCTTTTAAGGCTTCAGCTTCTAACTTCTCTAATTTTTTTCTAAAAGCTTTAATATCTGCTTCATAAGATTTTATTTTATTTCTTTTCTCTTTAAGAATGTCATCCAGTTTCTTGTTTAAAGCTTTAGCTTTTCCCTTAATTAGATTATCTAATTTCTTCTTTAATGAAGATACTTCCACATTTAACTTATTCATTTTCTTCGTCCATTCTTTAGACTTTTCTGTAGCTTCCTTTAAATCTACTTCTCCTACCTCGAGTTTAGACTTTGTATCGTCTATTTTATCATCAAAATCGGCTTCGATTTCCTTTTCAGCCGAAGCTTCTTTTTTAGAAGCGTCTTCTTCGACTCTCGTAATTTCATCTTCCTTTTCCGCAATTTGGGATCTTAACTCTTGTTCTGACATTATTATTTCTCATTTATTATTTCTTTGTTCTATATATTTTGTTATATTCGCTACCTTAAAAATTATAAGATTGAATTCTAAATCGCTCTACTTACAAGCAATAAAAAGAAAAAAGGAAAGTATTAAGAATACCGCAAAAATCTTAGTGTTTAATTTAATCCAAAGACTCTCCAAGTGCTAATCGACACAGATCGCTAAGGATATAATTTTTCAACCCTTTTCGCTCAACCTTAGAGCCTAAGCTTTCCTTACACATAGAACAATTATACACACATGCTTCAGCGTCATGGTCTATCATATCGTTTATATTATCGTTTTGAGTTTTACGCCCCAAAGCCTTTTTATCAAGAGTTGCAAAGATTCCACCACAGCATAACGCATTTTCTCGATCGTACTTCCTATGCACCCTAACAACACCGATTACATTGCAAATTTTATCAACCCATTCATCAACTTCAGGAATAAAACGATTTGAGCAGGATCTTTGATAAGCTATTCTTAAATTCAACGGTTTGATGTCGGATTCATGTTCTTTTAAATAGTTGTACAGGTATTCGTAAATATGGATTGCTTTAAAATTAGGTGGAAGATCAATATTGTTACGTGGACAATAAGAAGCGTAGAATCCATAGCACTCGTCGTGAAAGCAAATCATTTCTTTAATACCTTGAGCCTTGATATTACTTAATATGATTGGGGCCCTTTCCTTAATGATAGAATCTCTTGCGTAATGATGATACATCAAGTTACAAAAAAAGTCAAGGCCACTAACATATTGTAGATTTTCGAATAATTGTCCTTCCATGTGTTTAGCATTTATTTTTCCAAGTCCACACTTATTCAGCACAGGTTTACTAGGATCAATTTCTTTTAATCTTACTTGATCGTGTGGAGCGAATCTATTTATAGTACTTTCCAAGATTTCGGGGTTTATATTTAGCGAATTGTATTTTTCTTGTAATTCTGTTATTAGATCGAAGGGATGAGAATCATAAGGACAATATTCGTCGCACGCAAAACAAGTAACACAGTCAGATAATACTCGAGATTCTTCCCCGTTAATCATTTTAGTTTTTTCTGCTCGCACTTCTTCAACATTGGTAAATTCCATCCATTGACAGCGAGTCAAACAATCTATGTTTTCACATTTTTCACAATTAGATGCGTCGAAAATTTTCTTTACCTTTTTATAATTTAATTTGATTTGTGTATATGAATTTCTCTATATTATTAATAATTATGATGGGACAATAAAAGAAGAAAAAAATAAGATAGACTTAATATTCCAACTTTTCCCCTAAAGCGAGCCTTGCTAAGTCACTAATAAAATAAGATTTCAGTCCCTTAGCAGTAACTTTTCTTTCTAATGTATCTTTACACGCGGGGCAATTGAAAAGACAAACTTCAGCACCATAGTCTAGCATGTCCTGAACATTTTCATTTTGGGTTTTACGCACCAAATTTTTATGACCCCTCATTCCAAAGGGTGCAGCGCAACATATACCGTTTTCTCTATCGTATTTCCTCGCAACCCGTTCTACCCCGATAATTTCGCATATATTATCAAGAATTTTATCAGTCTCAGGAACGTAACGATTGGAACAGTTTCGCTGATAAGCAGCTTTTAAGTTTAATTTCTTGATTTCAGATTCATGGTCCTTTAGATAATTATACACATATTCAAAAATATGAATGGGTTTAAAAGGCACATCCAGGTTGTTTCTTTGACAATATGACGTGTACAATCCATAACATTCGTCGTGCCAGCAGATAACTTCGGTATCCTTATTAACACCAGTTTTTATGAAGTTTTCAAGAATCTGTGGTACCCTTTCTTTGATAATGGAAGGTTTTGCTACATGTTGGTACACTAATTGACAAAAGTAATGCATACCACCAACTGATTGCAGATCATCAAACATGGGTCCTTTCATTTCTTTGGCATTCGTTTTAGGGAACGCACATTTATTTAAAATAGGTTTTTTAGGATCAATCGGGCGCGGTACAAATTCTCTCTTTGCACTATACATATCGATTGAATTTTGAGCTACCTCAGGTAAGATGTTTTGAGAGCCATATTTTTCCTGTAACTCATTAATTTTATCAAAAGGATGAGAATGGTATGGACAATACTCATCGCATGAAAAACACAGCATACATTCTTTTAATATTCTGCAATCTTCATCTTCATTAATCAGTTTAATGATTTCCTTCTTAGCTGCGTCAATGCTATCAAACTTTATCCATTGACATTTCATCATACATGCAACTGTTTTACATTCTTCACAATGCGATTTGTCAAACATATTTATACAGCTTTTTGTTATTTTGAATAATTATTTTTTATAGTTTTAATTACACTACAACCATTATTAATTTTATTTTCTAGAAATTATTTTTCAATAGTAAATTCCCAAGCACAGTAATAATCTTCTGGATGAGCCTCTGGTGGACAGCAAATGCATCTAGTCTTAATTCTTGGATCGATAGTCTTAGCAAAGTCTCCGTATTCTATAAGTCCTACGGGTTTGCAAGGGAAATCTGGAAGGTTTCTAGTTTTTCGGGCGTGTTGAACCCGGCAATTATTCATTCGAAACACGCATCTATTTTCAGATACTTCCACAATTTCTTGTATGTTGATATTAGCATACACTCTGAATTTAAGAGCTTTGGTTAATGCTGGGATCCCTCCATTCTGAGGAATATTGAATCGTTTCATTATTCGTTTTGCTTCAATTACGGTAAATCTTTTCCATTGCGCTACATCGAGTTCAATAGCTTTTTCCAATCCAAATTCCTTTTCTACAACTTGGAACCACGTTCCATCTATTGCAAGCCAATTTTTACTTAGATCTTCAATATAATCCATCAATTTTTCTTTTGATAGTCCTTCTAAATCTTTTCTCATTAATCATTCACTCTATTTTTAATTTCAATTTTTACCTTTCCATAACTTACGCAATAAATGTGCTGCCATTTTTGGCCTTCTGTCTCTAGTGAACACGCCTTTATAATTCATTCCTCCCATTCGAGTTATTCCTTGAGATGTTTTAAAGTCGCATAGATTCCAAACGTGTTCACCTATCACATAAGGTTTATTCCGACAGACATCAATATATTTTTCTATAAATTCAGCTTGAAATTCTTCGCTAAACATTTCAGGAGGTTGAGCGTGCCAACCAGGAATTGAACCTGCCCCAAATTCACTAAGTATAATTGGTTTACGATGTTGTTCATATAATTTGTCCATTTCTTTTGAAAGAACTTCGCATGCTTCATCAATGCTTCCTGGCTGCAAATACCATCCATAATATCGATTGATACATAACACATCACAAAATTTAAAGGCTTTCTCCTTTACACCCATCATATTTACAATGGTGATAGGTCTTGTACTATCTAAATTTCTTGCTTTATCGTATAATGCCTTAAAGAACTCCCCTGATTTCAAGCTGTTGTGGGGTTCGTTTGCCAAACTCCACATTATAACGCTTGGATGGTTCTTATCTCTTGTTATTAATTCTTCAATATATTGATTGCATAAATCTAGTTGTCTATCAATTACATCTTTGCTGAATGTGAGACCTACGGCAGGAATTTCGTCAATGACCAAAAAACCGAGCCGATCTGCTAAATCCATCATTTGTTCTGAGTATGGATAATGTGAAGTTCGAAAGGAGTTAGCTCCAATCCACTTCATTAAGGAATAGTCTTTTATTATTATTGCAGGAACATATCCTCTCCCTGTAATTGGGAAATCCTCGTGACGCCCAAATCCCGTTAGATATATTGGATCACCATTTAATAGCAACTTATCTCCTATTACTTCAATAGTCCGGATTCCTACTTTAAGCGAATAATAATCGATTATACTATCCTCTTTTACGATGTTAATTGTGAGATCGTACAAATTAGGTGATTCGGGATTCCAAAACTTCGCGTTTTTTACTTCCAAAGTTACTTTTTGAACATTTTCCTCGATATTAGAGGTATTCATTAATTCTGTTCCGTAACCTTTTAACGAAAGACTTAAAGATGCCTTACTTAAGTTAGGAGTTTCAATTGAAACATCTAAAAATCCCGTAGTATCTTCTATGGATGTTATAACAGTTATATCTCTTATCCCTTCGTTAGGAATAACGTAGAGTAATACTGGTCTGTGAATCCCGCAAAAAGGATAAAAGTCAAAGTTAGTTGGAGGATTGTTCATTGGACGCCCACTGGGGGGTACATGAAGATTTGATAATCTCCCATCTACTCTAACCACTAGAAGATTATCTTCTGATACTATCTTATTAGATATATCAAACTCAAATGGTAAATGTCCCCCCTCATGTCTTCCAATCAACTCTCCATTCAACCACACATCCGAAAGATAATTAACTGAACCAAACCTAATCAGAGTTTTCCTATTTTCCCCGTCCCAAGGTTTCTTAAATTTGATTTGATACCATGCAGGACCGAGAAAATCGCGGTCGTCAGCAAATTGATCGTTCCAACTGGCAGGTACAGCGATTGGACAACTATTATTAAAGCCCGATCTCCAATTTTCACCAACTCCTTTATCATCGGGATCAAATCGAAAATCCCAAAATCCGGATAAATCGATATAATGACGAAACTTATTTCTTTGTGGATAAAGCATTAACAATCCTCTTTATTTGGTATAAATTACAAAAAACTTCTTAAAATATTAATATAATTGAATTCTCTGAGATGAAGAAAGGTTTTCATACACATACTTTTCGTGGTTTTAAATACCATACAAATTTGTTAAACACTTAAAAAGTAATTATCCTTATACTTATTTACTATATTTTGAAATTCAAATAATTGCGTAAGAGAGGTTTAAGAGCTAAATGAGTTCTCAAAAAAGTTGTCCGAAGTGTGGTAAGTTAAACATTATTAAGAATAAATATTGCATCAATTGTAGATTTCAGTTTGAGGAAAATAATTCAGTTGAGTTTCAAATTGTTGAAAATTTAAAGAAAGATCTTTATGGGAGCTTAATTTGCATTACCATATTTGTTGCTTTTATGATATTAGTCACGGTTGCGATAATATTTGAATACGGACTATACGGCACTATTTCAATTGTAATAATTTGGCCGTTAACCATAGGGTTTATAGTGTGGGCAAGTTGTTACTTGAAAGGGCTCTCAAAGTCTAGGAGATTTACGATAAATAGAGATTTTATTGAAATAGTTGTTCCTCATAAGCCTACTTTTCGAATCAAATGGTCTGAATTTGATTCTATTGTAATCACAAAACGAGAATCAATGTATGCAGTACCAACTGGACAAGGAGTTATATTAGGGCCGAGATTTGTATACTTTAGCTTGATTTTTAAAGGGAAAACTTCAAAACATAGCTATGAATTTGAGTCAGGTAAAGATTTCAAAGTGAGATCGAGGAAAAAAATTCTAATTGCTTTGGAAGAATCTTCTAAAAAGAGAGGAAAGGATTTTACAGGATGGAAATGGAAGGATAGAAGGAAGGCAAAAAAAACGATAAAATCTAATGATTCTTAATTAATTTTTTTACTTTAAATCTCATAAAAGCGTTTGAGCAAATAGTTTTATCTTATCTTTAATGATTTTTCCAGAAGTCATTCGTTTGTCTCCCACATCTAAATCAATGAGAAGCATCGGGATTCCTACTTCGTCTCGTAAAGCTTCCCTAAGTATTTGAGGTACGCTTCCAAATTGTTTACATCCTATATGAGATGTAAAAACATAGCAATCCGCAGAGAATTCCTTTGCTAATTGAACACACTCATCAATGAAAGAATAATAAAATTCTGCTGATTGCTTTACCATTGGTGCTTCCATGGTCTTAATTGCCATGCCATAAAGCATTGTCTCTAAATCTGAAGTAGTATCAATAGGTTCTGCAAAGTTATAATTGAATATATCAAATAAAATTGACATCCCTAGTTCACGATCTAACCACTCGCATAGAGCCAAATCGAAAAAAATGATCATGTAGGGCCATATACTTCGAATTTTTTCTTCTCCCCCGTGATGTTCTTTTAGTGTATATCTTTATTTTGCCACACTAAGCATTTCTTCATAGAATGTAATTTTTTCTGGTCGCCCAGATAAGTATATAGAAGCAGCGGCAGCCATAGCATTGAACATGTTTTCAACGGGACAAGGTAATGCTTTTTTTAACTCAAATATCTCCATCTGGATGCTAAAAACTTGATTTTCAATTTCTATAGCTTTTCTTAGCTTGTCATAATCTGGTTCTTGTCCAATCACCCTTCCCAATTCTTCTAAACCTAATTTAATTTGTTCTCCAAGATATGGGTAGCTCTTATCCTCTTTTAGAAATGGTAGGTCTGGAGTAATTACGGGAATTTTTTTATGATAACGGAAAAACGGATAAGAAGCATAAGTATTATCGCAAGGGGCAGTAGGAGTAATTATCGCATCAAACTGAAATAGATCATCTAAGGTCATACCCATTGTTCCTTTTTGTGAGGAGCACGTATGAAATGGATGTCCCCAATTTGTTATTAGATCATAATATGGTTCTGAACCATCAGGTAGTAATGCAGAAAGTAGATATGATGTTGCTTCAACGCATACAGGTACACAATCAAAAGCGTATAAGAATTCAGTGGGAAATGCAAAATGATGTCCTATTACCGGTAATCCTTCCTTTTCTTTTAATATAAAATCATTTATAACTGATTTTATGTGTTTTAATCCCATTCTCAATGAAGGAATTCCATGATCGGGTAAAATATTTTCAACTAGACTATGCGTTCCAGAGATGGCTTCGTATAACATTTGGTAAGGGATAATTCTATTCTTCATTTCATGTGCTCGAGTCATTATTCACCAATCTTTATCGAATAAATCTAAATTCAAATTTTTTTTAATACTTTTTCTATTTAATCATTTCTATAAAAGCTTCAATTCTTGTTTGCAATCGAGTATTGTTTGCTTGATACGATTCACGGTCAATATTCAAGACAGGTATTTCAAGTTCCTTGAGTTCATGAGTGAAGAGCATGTTGTCACAGCCGTGTAAATCGCAATTGTTAATTCTTTGTAAGATTACGCCATCAATATTAGCGTGTTTGATTTCCGCTTTTAAAAAATTTAATCTATTTTCATGATCATCCATCATTCTTGGGCACGAAATTCGGTAGTATAATCTTTTTGTGAGACTTTTAAGAGGATTTGCACCATGATCAAAGTCCATCGAATCATGAAAATTACGCGTCCCAAAACAGATAAAATCTGATGCGACAAATGCTCCTGAGTTTTCAATGAGCTGAATGAAGTCGATATTATCCACAACACTTCCAACGACTATAACTCGTTTCTTTGAACTAACATCCATTTCTTCTTTCTTCTTCAAATCTTTTAAGATCCTCTTTAGTTCTTTATTCGCAATTTCTTTAGGTACAGAAGCATTTGCCATAGAAATCTGTAAAGCTTCAGTTCCAGTAATTTTAGGAAATTCTTGAATTTGTAATTTATGAAGATCTCTCAATAAATCTCTATTTTGAATATAAATATCTATTGAGTGATTTAACTTTTCATCTGAAATTTCACAATTATATGCTGATTCGAGTTCTTCGCGTAATTCTTCAATTTCTTTTAAATACCAATTGAATCCTTCTTCAGTTATTATGTGGGGTATTGATAGATAAAACCTATCAATTTTTTTATCAATATTTTCTTTATTAAAAACTTTTAAGTCGAACAGTTCAAACATCCTTCTACTATGGTCGCAACTATTACAGATTAGAAAACCATCCATGAAATTATATGCTCCTTTTAGTGCTAAGTCTAATGTAGCCCTAACAAAGGAACACGTAAATCTAACCATATATGTATCTGCTAGTTCTGTATCTTTATTTCCAGTGGCTCGAATTCTATAAGGTAAAATTCCCGCGGCGTGTAATAATTCTTCAGGGATATAAGTACAATAATATCCAATAATTTTTTTATTCAAAGCTTGCCAATCTTCAATATAAGGATTGGTTATAGAATTTGAGATATTCAGGAATGGATCATCTTTTAAATTCATTTTTTACACCTCAAGTGCTCTGACTATATACATCGTGCTTTCCAATCATTAAGCAACGCACCAATTTGATTGCAGCTACATAAGAACCTTTAATTCTTGCTTTTCCAGGAATCAAATATTTTAAAAGCTTAGTCAATCCAAATATATTATTTTTTGAACGAATAATACTACTTAAAACCTGCAAAATCTTTTCTTCTTTAACATTAATAGTGATTTGGGCTAACGGAGCTTTTGCCTTTTGAGCATGGCATTCAAAATTCGTTCTTTCAGAAGTTAAGGTAAATGTGATGTATCCATCTAATTCTTTCAAGTACAGTTCAATTTCTGCACCCTCATATTTTCCAATTTTCTGAAATGGTTCATCTAAACCAAATAGGTCTACCAGCATTATAGCTAATCTAACAATGTTAAGAATTTTTGTTTCCTTTACTAATTGCTCAGCTCTATAAGTTCTATCCGGTTCTTCTGAATTTTTAACTTGAGTAATTATCTTCACCTTTAGAATTAATACGATGTATCTAAAATTTTAATTTATCAGTATAGTAATTTATTAGTAATGTAATTTTAGTTTTACAAATTAATAAATCTACATGTATAGTCATATTTTTCTTCTTTTGTTCCAAATATCCAATAATTTTTAAGTTTAAAATGAATGATTTAAAGCTCAAATTCATTTTACTCTAATAATCTTTAAATATCTCAATTTCTATTAGAATTTTAGAGAGGAAGAAATTTAATGAATAAAAAAGAGAAACTTGGATTTTTCTTATTGATATGTTGTTTGATTTTAAGTTTAATTTTCATTCCGTTAACTTATTATCTTTTGACAAATAACAATGGAACTATTCTAAATGAGAATATTAATCCTAAGATTCTAATCGTTGAAAATGTTGCATTTTTTTCTACAGAATCAGGTTTGGGATATACCTCAGTTGATGAATCAGAAGAAATATCATCATTCAAAATTCTTTACACAAATTCACTAATATATGACTTAGAATTGATAAGTGGATATTTATATTTAACATGTAGTGATTTAACTTTAAAAATTGTTAATATAGATAATGTTTCTAGCCCATATATCTATCAATCTCTTCATCTGAAATACATTGTAAAAGAAATTTGTAAACTAAATAATAGTCTTTACGGAATTTGTGAGGATTTTGGTTTTGTTAACATTAATATTACAAATCCTATTAATCCAACAATAACGAAATATATTCCAATTTCAGGGGAGATTAGATCCTTTGCATATTCAAATCATGAGATATTTGTTGCTTTGGTGATAGATGATGAAGAAGAGAAGACACTCTATTTTGGTAAATTTAATCTAACTACAGAAGATTTTGATGTATTATTTAAGATAAGCACTCTATATTTCAAGACTTCTCCTATAAATATTGCTTTATTCGAAAATCAAATAATAATGTCTTTTGATTATTACATAATAATTATTGATAAAAATATATTAGAGATTCAATTTTGGATTTACCGCCCTATGGGGATTTACCCCGCTAACGCAATTGTATCCTTAAAAGCTTCCGATGATTTCCTTTATGTGATAGGCAATAATAAATGGATTGAATTAATACAATTACCGGTAATATCTTCAGGGACATCTCTTCTTTTTCATTTGAAAATGGCAATAAAAGATATATATTTTTCTGAAAATAAGATTTATTTGCTTTATAATAACGGTATTGAAAGTGGAATTTCATCAATTAATAAAACAGAGTTTTATAATCAGAGTTTTTCATATAAATTTAAACAATCTGAGTATTATGATGAATTTACTACAGTAGATGATTTATTATATTCAGGTGGGATAAATTTTCACATCTTAAATTTAAGTAATTCAATAAGACCCATATCAATTTCAAAATTAGATTTGAATGGATCATTAGGGGCGCCGTATGTGCAGAATAAGATTGTTTTTATCCCAGCATATCATCCTTCAGGATTATATACAGTCAATGTTTCAAATTTAGAGAATCCAGAATTAATATCATATCTACATACTAATGAACCTGTAAGGCAATGTGAAGTTATTGATGATTATGCTTATCTTGCAAATCAGAGAGGGGGACTTGCAATTGTAAATGTATCTGATTTATATCATCCCCAAATTGTGTCCCATTGTAAAGTTGCTTCTATCGGATGGGCTCGAGGCCTTACGGTATTAGAAAATTATGTATATGTTGCTAGTGGAAGAGCAGGATTATCAATTATTGATATCTCGAACAAAAGTAATCCGGGATTAATAACTTCTATATCTGGAGGAAATATTGGAGAAGTTGAGATAATAGGTGATTATGCTTATTTCTCAAGTTATAACAATATATGGATAGCAAATATTAGCAAACCAGCAAATCCAACAGTTATTAAAAATTTGATGTTAGAGGAATGGGATGACATTTCTAATTTTCAAATAAGGGGGAATTTATTGTATGTTATTACGGTAAATTCATATGATATTGTTCTCAATATTATAGATATTTCGAATCCTGTTAATCCCCAAATTTTGAATTCAGCCACTTTTACTCATGATTGGTTGAGAACATTAAGCCAATTTGAAATATATATGGATTATATTTTATATTCTTATAATGGATATTTATATAAAATATATAAAAATTGTTTAAATCATTATAACATTCAAACCTATTTTCCAATTAGCGAAAATTTTATAGCCTATATTAGTTAATCAAATACTAAGAATCCTAATGACTACAAAATATATTTATTATTATTGAATAAAAAATTAATTATTCCAACAATAACGCTATAAATAACTCCTAATGTGCAAGTTAAACATTATATTAGGATGATGTTCATGTTGAATATTATAAGAAATAGGATTAAAATGAGGAGCTTTTACATTTAGTCGAAGTAGTAAATGCTCTTAATCACATTTCTTATCAAATATATCAACAAGTAATTCTTCCAGTATTGGTTTTAAACCAATAGTTTATACAAAAAAAAATAACATTAATATGTGTGTATGGATAAATTGATTCCTTATCAAGAAAATAGAAATTTTTTTCTTCTAATTTCATACTAGCTATTCAATAATATTCGATTTTGATAGTGGGGTTTAAGATGGGAAATTGATTGAGAAATGTTTAATAACAGTTCTTATTTACTAAATCTTGCACATTTTTAAGTTTAAATTGAAAGATTTAAAGTTTAAAATGACTCATTCAATTTATGTGAAAATTGATAAAAAACGGTTAAAAATTATGGGAAAGACATTAACAGAGAAAATTATAGAAAAACATCTGATTGAGGGTACTTTAGAAAGAGGATCTGACATTGCTATAAAAATCGATCAAACACTCACACAAGATGCTACTGGAACAATGGCTTATCTTCAATTTGAAGCAATCGGGATTGATAGAGTACAAACTGAGCTCTCAGTGAGCTACGTGGACCATAACACGCTTCAGAGCGATTTTAAAAATCCAGATGATCATCGCTACCTTCAAAGTATTGCTGCGAAATATGGTATATATTTCTCCCGACCTGGAAATGGTATTTGTCATCAACTACATTTAGAACGGTTTGCTCGACCCGGTAAAACTCTTTTAGGAAGTGATAGCCATACACCAACGGGAGGAGGTGTTGGGAGTATTTCCATAGGAGCGGGAGGGTTGGATGTTGCGGCCGCGATGGCGGGAGAATCTTTTAGATTAAAAATGCCGCAAATTGTAAACGTTTTCCTTACTGGAAGTCTTCCAGATTTCGTTTCTGCTAAAGATGTAATTCTCGAAGTTTTACGAAGAATTGGAGTAAAGGGTGCAAGGTCTAAAGTTTTAGAATATACGGGTCCAGGAATAAAATCGCTTTCAGTACCAGAGAGAGGAACGATAACTAACATGGGAACTGAAACTGGTGCTACTACATCAATTTTTCCTTCAGATGAAATTACCAAGGAGTTCCTAGAAGCACAAGAAAGGGGAGATCAATGGGTTCAGATCTTACCAGATGAAGATGCTTTATACGACGAAACTATTGAAATTAACCTTGGCGAGCTTGTACCACTTGTTTCTTTACCACACAGTCCAGGAAATGTTAAAACGGTAAAAGAAGTGGAAGGTTTGAAAGTCGATCAAATATGCATTGGGAGTTGTACCAACTCGTCTTTGAGAGACTTGAAAATATCTGCTAATATTTTAAAAGGTAAAACCATCAACGAACATTCTGTCTTAACAGTCTCCCCCGGTTCACGCCAAGTGGTTGATCATATAATTACATCTGGGGAAATGGCATATTTGATTGAAGCGGGCGCACGAATTCTTGAAAATGCCTGTGGTCCTTGTATTGGGATGGGACTTGCACCAAAAACCGATGCTGTTACATTAAGAACATTTAATAGGAATTTTCTTGGAAGATCTGGGACTAAAAGCGCTCAGGCTTATCTTGTAAGCCCAGAAACTGCAGCAGTATCTGCGATTTATGGAAAAATTACAGATCCTCGAGAATTTGGGACATTACCAGAAATTAAAATGCCGGATAAGTTTATGATCAACGATAATATGATAATTCCACCAAAAGAAGGCGCTGAGTCTACTGAAATCGTTCGAGGACCAAATATTAAACCTTTACCCGAATTTAATCCTTTACCTGATAAATTAGAGGGAGAAGTCCTTCTAAAGGTTGAAGACGATATCACAACTGACCATATTATGCCAGCAGGTGCTAAAATCCTGCCTTTAAGATCGAACATTCCTGAGATTAGTAAATTCGTGTTTAACCTCGTTGATCCAACATTTCCAGATAGATCATTAGAAAAAGGTGGAGGATTTATTGTTGGGGGAGATAACTACGGTCAAGGCTCCAGCAGAGAACACGCCGCCATCGCACCTAAGTACCTAGGACTCAAAGCAGTTATCGTGAAATCGTTTGCCCGAATTCATTTAGCTAACCTTGTAAACTTTGGTATCGTGCCACTAACTTTCGCAAATAAAGATGATTATACTAAAATTGAGCAAGGAGACAAACTTGAAATTGACCTTACAACATTAGAATCTGGAACTGTAGCGTTAAACAATCTGACAAAAAGCACTGAAATCAAATTGGATCATTCTCTAAGCGAAACAGAGATCGCAGTTTTAAAAGCGGGGGGAAAACTTCCGTTCATTAAACTAAAACATTCTAACTAAATTATTAGTTAATTTTTTTTACTTTTTCATTTTATTCAAGTACATATTATGGTCGAAAAGAAACTTTTAGTAGATTCCAAGAAAAGATTCTCCTCCAGAGTCGAAAATTACATTAAATACCGACCCAGTTATCCTCTTGAAATCATTGATTTTTTAGAAAAGAAAGAAATTTTAGCTAAGAATACTGTGATTGCTGATATTGGCTCAGGTACAGGTATATTAACTCAAATCTTCTTGGATCATGGTAATCGGGTTTATGGGGTTGAACCCAATAAAGATATGAGGGAAGCGTCTGAAAAAATTCTTAAAAAATATCCTAAATTTTTGAGTCTCGAAGGTTCTGCTGAGTCTACAGGATTAGAAGAAAATAGCATAGATCTAATAATTGCAGGACAAGCTTTTCATTGGTTCAATGTAGAGGAGACAAAGAGAGAATTTAAAAGAGTACTAAAACCATATGGTAATGTGGTATTAATATGGAACAACCGCGGTAAAGGGGGTTCAGATTTTAACAGTAATTATGAAAATTTTATGTTAAAATATGGCACAGATTATAAAGTAGTAATGAAAAAAGAAGCAAATGTGGATAGCTTTTACACTTATCAAAAGGAATCATTTTATAACTATCAAGAATTAGATTTTTCTAGTTTTAAAGGTAGAGTTCTTTCTGCATCTTATATTCCTTTATCAGATGACCCAATTTTCCCAATAATGATAGAAGAATTGGAAGTATTATTTAAGAAACACCAGAGGAATGGAAGCATTAGAATTGAATACGATACCGAAGTTTATTATGGTAAATTAGATTAATTCTGAAGTTTTGTATGTTAAGAATTATAGAAGTAAGCTTTTTAATCCTAAATTAATTAAAATTAAATATTATGAAAGTCGTTGTATTTAATGGAAGTCCTAGGAAAGAGGGTGTTACGGCTAAATGCTTGAACATAGTGATGGACGAATTAAAGAGTGCTGGTATTGAGACGGAATACGTTTGGATAGGCATGGATAAGATCCAAGGGTGCATTTCTTGTTATCGATGCGCCCAGAACCAAGATAAAGAATGCGCAGTCAAAACCGATAAATTAAACGAGTATTTAGGAAAAATGCTAGAAGCTGATGGAATAATATTGGGTTCACCAACTTTCTTTGCTGACACTACAACTCGAATGAAAGCACTTATCGAACGAGCCGGTCTTGTTAGTAAAGTGAATAATGACCTTTTAAAACACAAAGTCGGTGCTTCTGTAGTTTCAGTTAGACGAGCAGGAGCAACTCATGTTTTTTCGAGTATGAATTACTTCTTCCTAATTAACCAGATGTTTGTTGTTGGTTCGAGTTACTGGAATTTAGGAGTTAATCCTCATGTTTCAGAACCAGATAGAATTATGGAAGACGAAGAAGGTATAGCTACGTTTCAAAATTTAGGTAAAAATATGGCTTATTTACTTCAAAAACTTAATACTTAATGTCTTTTTTTTCATTTTCCCATTATATCTCTAAATTCATCGACTATAACTAATATCACCAAATAAATTCCTGTAGGAACAAAAAAACCTATTAAAGGTCCTAACCACACAATAGCGCCTGGTAAATCGGTGTCATGGACCATTAACGCAGTAAAATATAATCCAAAAATTCCACATGGAATCCCTAAGATTAGTAAAATTATAATTTTATTTTTCCGTATCATTTTTTTATTTTTTTTTTGATATATATTTTTATCATGATTTGTTTTAATTGTATATAAAGATTACACTGAATTTAACCGGTAAGCTCTTATTTTTACTGGTATTTACATTTACATACTTCTATACTTATAACGATTTGACACTATGGTTCTTTACTTAAAATATCAAAGAGTTTGTTAATGAATTCTGCATGTTTTTCAGTCTTCAACTTTAGTTTAATAAAAATATAATTTTTAAACTAATACTTATAGTATTTATATTAGAGATTTTTAATCAGATATGTGTAAAAACATCGCTATCAATAAAGTATAAATTGTTTGAAGGCATCTAAAATGAACGAACGAATCAAGAAATTGCGAAACCAGAGTCGCTCAGCAATACCGTATCTTTCATTGGAGCGTGCTTTATTAGTAACAGAGTTTTACAAGAAAGGAGCATCTCAAATATATTCAACAACTGTTGCTAGGGCTAAAGCTTTCGAGTATCTACTCAAAAATAAAGAGATTTGTTTTAATGAAGATGAACTAATAGTTGGAGAACGAGGTCCAGAACCAAAAGCTACTCCCTCTTATCCCGAGGTATGTTGTCATTCCTTAAATGATTTAAAAATTTTAGATTCTCGAGAGAAAATCTCGTTCAAAGTACACAACGATGTGTGGCAACAATCTAAGGATGTTGTCATTCCTTTTTGGAAAGGAAAAACAATTCGAGAAAAAATCTTTTCCCAAGTCGATCAAGAATGGATAGATGCATATTCAGCGGGAATATTTACCGAGTTCATGGAACAACGTGCTCCTGGACACACAGTAGCGGGTAAAAATATCTGGAAAATGGGTTTTTTAGACTTTAAAAAACAAATACAAAAATCTATTGAAAATCTGGATTTTTTCAACGATCCTGACGCTTTTGCTAAGAGAGAACAATTAAAAGCCATGGATATTGCTGCTGATAGTTTAATTGCCTATGCTGAAAGACATTCTGAAAAGGCTTTAAGGTTAGCTGAAAAAGAAACTAACCCAATTAGAAAAATTGAATTTGAAAAAATAGCCGAAATTTGCTCTCATGTTCCAGCTAACGCTCCAAGGACATTTTGGGAGGCGTTACAGCATTACTGGTTTATTCATTTAGGAGTTATTATGGAATATAATACTTGGGATGCCTTTAATCCCGGACGCCTTGATCAGCATCTATACCCTTTCTACATGAAAGACATTTCTGAAGGTATTTTAACTAAAGAAAGTGCGGTCGAACTACTCCAAGCGTTCTGGATAAAGTTTAACAGTCAACCAGCACCTCCAAAAGTTGGTGTAACTGCAGAAGAAAGTGGCACTTACACAGATTTTTGCAACATCAATCTTGGAGGATTAAAAGAAGACGGTTCTAACGGAGTAAATGAACTATCTTATATACTTCTTGATGTAATTGAAGAGATGAGAATACTGCAACCTAGTAGTAACATTCAAATAAGTGAAAAAACACCAGATGAATTCATTAAAAGAGCACTTAAAATAATAAAAACGGGTTTTGGTCAACCATCGGTCTTTAATGCAGATATCATCGTCCAAGAACTTACGCGTCAAGGAAAATCGTTAGTAGATGCTCGAAATGGGGGTGCGAGTGGGTGCGTTGAAACAGGAGCTTTTGGTAAAGAAGCATACATTTTAACGGGTTATTTTAATCTTGTGAAAATTTTAGAAGTTACTTTACATAACGGATACGATCCTTTAACAGATAAACAAGTAGGGATAAGAACGGGAGACCCTACTACTTTTACCAGCTTTGAGGAGTTATTAACAGCGTACTCAAAACAAATAAAGCATTTTATTGATATTAAAATAAAAGGTAATTTAATAATAGAGCGGATTTGGGCTCAAAATCCTTCTCCGTTTTTATCAATCATTATTGACGATTGCATCGAAAATGGAAAAGATTATAATGACGGTGGAGCAAAATACAATACGTCCTACATTCAGATAGTGGGCATGGGAAGTATAACTGATTGCTTGGCCTCATTAAAATACAATATTTATGACAATAATATTACTACCATGGCGCAGATGCTCAAAGCAATTAAAAATGACTTCGAGAATTTTGAGGAATTAAGACAAAAATTGGTTTCAAAAACGCCTAAATACGGGAATGATAAAGATTACGCAGACTCTATTACCCAACAAATTTTCGAGATTGTATATAGTGCCATTGACGGACGTCCAAACACTAGAGGAGGAGTTCACAGAATAAACCTGCTTCCTA
>JAHQWP010000039.1 GCA_029856235.1 Promethearchaeia archaeon | reverse complement strand
GGGGGATCAGGTGATATTCCAGTGAAGGAAATATCCCATTGTAAGATTACAGATATTGTCCCAACTCTGTTAAAAATTTTAGGAAAAAAACCACATCCAAGCGTAGTTGGTGAAAGTTTAATCTGATATAATTAATTTAATATTAAAAACTCATTTTTTAAAATTAAAAAATATATTAAGTGTTAATAATGAAAAACAATATTATTGAGAAGCTTATTGAAGTAAAGGATCGAACTAGAATAAAAGTAAGGTTTAACGATACTGATATGATGGGGATTGTTCATTTCAAAAATTATATGGTTTACTTTGACGATGGATTTGTAAGTTTTATGAATAGTGTTTTATCTCCAAAAAGGATTGAGGATACTGTCCATGAAGGAACTGTATTTGGGATTAAGAAAGTGGAGATAATTTATAAAGGTTCAGCAAAATTTGGTGATTATGTTATAGTTGAAACTCAGATAAAAGAAATTGGAACATCTTCTATTACTTTTCAGCATGAAATTTTCAGAGAAATTGATAAAGCTTTGATTGCTAAAGTAGAATGCGTTAGGTTAGCGATGGAACTCAAGACGAATAAATTGCTAAATGTAATTGATTTTTTTGCTAATTATTTATGAATTGCTTCAAATATCTTGTACTTTTATTCCTAAAGGATTTGTTTTAAGAGGTTGAAACTTTAGGAGCAGGAATAAAAACCTTCCTAAGTCCCGTCCTTTGTAATTCAATAGCGTTCTCAGGGCAAGAATGAGCGCACACTCCACACCCAAAACATCTTTCGGTATTTACTTTCGCAATTGTATCATCTAATTCGATTGAATTTATTGGGCATACATCCACACATGTACCACATCCAACACAATCGTCTTTATTAACATTCGCAATATACGAAGTATAAGTGTGAGTTGGAGATGTACCAGAATAAAACGCTTGGAAGTTTCCACAACAACAAGAACAACAATTACAAATCGCCAATTCTTCTTGTTGTGGGTCTCCTCTTACATGGAATGCTTTATGAACTAACCCTAAGTCTTCGGCTTCTTTTAACTTTTCCAATGCTTCTTCTTTAGAAATTGATTTAGCAAAGTCATGATCGATTGCAAATTTAGCAGTTCTCCCAAAACTTAGGCAATTCTGTCGTGGGGCATCAATCTTACACGGATCGTTCAATAAATCTTTAAGATGCCTGCAATAACAATATGAGACGCCAATTATTTCGAATTTTTCTATGACTTTTCTTACTTCTTCCTCCGGCAATACTAAATCTTCGTGCGGTTCTATTTGCTGTTCTACAGGTATAACTCTATCGATTGGCGGCGCATCTTTAAAGGCATTCATAACTATATCGTAATTTTTTTGAGTTATAACTGCTTCTTCTGAAAACAACTTATCCCATAATTTTGCTAGTTTTTTCTGTTTTTCTCCCGTTTCACCTTTCATGAGCGTAAATTCTAATAATCCGGGTAAGAAAGCAACTAAGCGGTAAACTATTATTCTTGTAGTTTTACTTGGAATCCCAGTAATCATTCCTATGTTCATCAAATCGTTTAACATGTTAGTTAATGACGAATCGTTCAAATTGACTTTGGACTTTATCTGATCAAGATTAAGAGGTTTTCTAAATTTCAAAAGAAATTTTAATTGCTCTTCGTTTATTAGCGTTTTTAGTAATTCAATAAGAGTATCATTAATAGGGACGGGAGGACCTCCAGCTTTTACAATATTTCTAGCAAGTTGAAACCATAATTTTTCAGACATGCTAATAACCTCTTTTATCACATTGTTTTTAACCTTGGAGGGGGAACAAACACTTCTCTATTTCCAGTTCTTTCTAAGTTCATCGCATCTTCGGGGCAATGGTGCACACACACACCACACCCAATGCATCTATTCTCGTCAATATTAGCAATATTATCCTCTAACTCAATAGCTTCCATAGGACATTTCTCAACACAAGTTCCACAACCAATGCATTCCTCACTGTTCACTTCCGCTAAATAACTAGTGTAGCAATGATAGGGTGTTATACCATTCCAAAACATCGAAAAAATCCCACAACAACATTTACAACAATTACATATCGCTTCTTCATCTAACTCTGGTTTAAGGTGAATGTGAAACGCTTTATGAACGAGTCCCTCGTCTGATGCTTTGTTTATTATTTTTATCGCTTCCTCCTTTGATATTTTGTCTCCGAATTTATGTTCAATTGCAAATTGGGCGCTCTTTCCTAGAAGAAAGCAATTTAATCTTTCGTTAGTTACCTTACAAGATTTTTGAAGTAAATCTTTTTCATGTCGACAGTAACAATGAGTGAGTGCAATATCGTCGTACTTATTCACTATTTTTGACGCTTCTTCGTGGGGTAATATTTTATCAACTGGAACATCCTCAATTTCTTCTTCAACTGGTACCACTCTTGTTATAGGTGGAAAGTTTTTATATTGTGCAACAAGGTTATCGTAGTTCCTCTGAGTTCCTTCGCTTAATCCTTCAAACATTGTATCAAAAAGGTGAGCCAGCTTTTTTTGCTTTTCCCCTGATTCGCCTCTCATAAATTGATATTCGAATAACCCCGGATATGGCCCCAGGAGGCGATACACCATAATTCCCGTTCTCTTACTCGGAACGCCTACTACAACTCCATTATCCATTAGTTCGTTCAAAATTATGTTTAACGCTTTATCATCTAAAGTCGTTTTTTCTTTTAACTGATCAATACTAAGCGAGGGTTTTTGGAAAATTTGAACAAATTCAGCTTGTTCATCGGTCATTATCATTTTTAATAACTCAATAAGATTCTCGTTGACAACCATTGGAAGTTGTCCTGCTTTAACTATTGTTCGTGCTGCCTTGTACCACATTTTTTCACTATCCACTACAATATTTTAAGTATCCCCTTATTTTAAAAATCTATTCTATTATAATTAGGATGTTAAGTTCTTAATCTAATTAAAATTATGTGTTTGAGGGTAAGTGGATTATTAAATCTAATTCCAAGTGCTGTATCTATTAAAGCGGTTCCCTTACTAAATAATAAACCTTTATAGAATCACAGTTTGGACAGTTTACTTTTCGTTCTTTAGTGGCTAATTCGTCTTTCCACTCTTCATCGCAATTCAGACACCCATAACCCTTGAATCCCTTTTTAAGGTTAATATTTCCACCGTATACTCGTATATCTTTTCCTTCTATAAGAGCTTGGGTGATTTTTTGATGGGCTTTATCTAATATTCGTGAGAAAGTTGGTTGCGATACACTCATATTTTCTGCAGATTCTTTTTGATTCAGAGAAATGAAATGTTTCAGTCTCATAGCTTCAAATTCTGCGACGGTTAAACCTACAAAACCGTCTACTGATGGATCTTCTTTTTCAGATGGAAAATAAAAATTACTAGGAGGATTTTTAACATATCGCATGCTCGTTTGACGACCCATTTTTTCATCACTCTTTTATTAACTATTTATAAATGATTATTCGAAATAATTATAAATAATAATAAGATTAAAATCCGTTTTTAATTATTTGGTTATTAAATATAATACTTTCCTTTCTACTGTAAAAAAATTTCATTAATTATCATAAAATTTATAAATTGTTTAAATGAATTAATACTAATTTCAATTCACTGAATTTCTCAAGGTGTTTTTAATTAATATAAAATATGCTAATAGAATATCGAGACTACCAGTATATATTTTTGCTGAAATTGAACAAATAATAAATAAAAAGAGAGCGGAAGGAATCGACTTCATTCCATTAGGAATTGGAGATCCCGATTTGACAACACCCGATTTGATCATAAACGAGATGATAAAACAAGTAAAAAATCCTGAGTATCAAAATTATCCATCAAGCATGGGTGAACAAGATTTCAGAGAAGCAGTCCAAAGGTGGTATAAAGTAAGATTTAACTTAGATTTCGATGCAAATGACGAAGTTACTGGCTTAATTGGAGGTAAAGAAGGAGTAGCTAATATAGCCAGAGCATTTATTAACCCTGGAGATGTTGTATTATGTCCGAATCCAGGTTATCCTGTCTATGAGAACGGTGCTACAAATCTTTGCGATGGAATTGCTCATTTAATCCCTTTATCAGAAGAAAACAATTTTTTACCCGAGTTTGATGCAATCGATGTAGAAACACTCAAAAAAGCTAAGTTAATGTATTTAAATTACCCAAACAACCCTACTGGGGCAATAGCACCTAAAAGCCTCTTAAAAGAAGCATCAGATTACGCTGAGGATTATAGGTTCCTCATTGTCTACGATAATCCTTATTCAGAGTTTACCTATGAAGATTACATAGCACCATCGCTATTAGAAATCGATAGGAATCATATCGAAATTAATAGCGCTTCGAAAATGTTCTGTATGACGGGATTTAGATGTGCTTGGGCAGTTGGCCATAAAGATATAATAAAGGGTATAAGAACTGTTAAGTCTCACATTGATTCTGGTTGTCCAATATTTATTCAAAAAGCAGTGATTAAAGGCTTAGACGAATATGTGTCCGAAGAAAAACCTAAAATAGTAAAAGAGACTGTTAAAACATATGAAGCAAGACGAAATGTGTTAGTAAAAGGTTTAAATGACATTGGTTGGGAAACAAAGAAACCAAAAGCAACTTTTTTCGTCTGGACACATATACCAGAAGGAGAAACAAATAGTATGGATTTTGTGAAAAAATTGATAGATGTTGGTGTAATCCTCACACCTGGTAATGGTTTCGGCAAATATGGAGAAGGCTTTGTGAGATTTGCTTTAACTCAACCAGTTAATAAGATAAAGGAAGCCTTAGAGAGAATAGCAAGGACTCTCAAGTAAGATGATATACCCTTAGCTTATTTCTTAACAGAATCGCTTCTCATCCAATCAAAATCTCTATAGATTTCATCCTCAACTTCAATTTCTCCTGGAATCCAGTTTGAATAATCTAAGTATTTCCAGAAGGTATTTTCTTCAGATTGTTTGTTTTCTTCCTTTATAGGAATCGAACTACTTTCTAACGCAATCTGAGTCTCAATCTTATCAAGAACTTCTTTTTCCATTTTTTCACCTCCAATTTTTTTAAATATCATGAGGTGCCAGAATCCTAGATGAACTTAATTTAATTTAATTCTTTGATGAGAGAGCAAATCCGAGAAAAATTAAAAGAAGATCGAAAAGGATCGGCTCTCATCTATAATAATACTACTACTACAACTAATAAAAGACCTTTAACTTTTAAAATTGAATGTTTAGTAGTATTATTTAAGATCATTAAAATACATAAAACGATGAGGCTATTTAAATGTTTCATTTTTTTATCCCCATTTTATGAAATATCGCAGAATTAATATGAAAATAAAGTTAATTTTTTAGAGCTCATCTAAAACTATATTTAGAACGGAATGATTAAAATTGAGATTGTATAGATATAGTAGTGTTATAATCTTAGCTTAATCGCCAATAGATTACGGGTATTAATAAAAAGAAAAAATTGAAATTATTTTGATAGTTTTTGATATTTACGCCTTAGATAACCCATTTTTTTCTGGTCTTCGCTTTCAATCCTACCAGGATAGGCCTCTGAGATATCAAATGACATCATAATAGGAGCATTATCAGAACTCCAATCTTTATAGTAGTCCAATATGGGATCAGATTCTCCATTATCTGCCAATTCTATTTTCACCTCCATTTTTGATTTTTTATTTTTGCGTCGAGAATTTAACCCTTATCCTACTTTTTCTTAAATATTGATAGATATTATGCGCAGAGAATAAATCCAAACAATTATAAAGAAAAAGAGAAGGAAAAAGGATTTATTCTCTTCATAATACTGTATATAAGGGAATAATGGCGCGCTTGCAGCCTACCCATGAACCAGTATTATGTCGCGAAAAATTCATTGTTAAAAATATAAAAAGAGTGTACACTAATAAATATTGTGGGTATTTTTTCCCATCTGCCTTAATATCGAACAAAGAGAGGTTTGATAACCTATTAAACTTATTATGCTTTCTAATAAGCAATATAGATTTAATACAACCATCTTAATTACTGGAAAGTAATGGAAAATGGAAACAAAAATCGTTCTAATTGGGGCTGGTAGCTCTTCTTTTGGACCATCCACTTTACTGGATCTTTACCAGAGCAAATTATTGCAAGGTTCAACAATAGTTCTTCATGATATCAATAAGGAACACTTGGAAATCATCTTTGAATTAGTTCAAGCTGAAAATAAGATTCACAGCAATTATTTTAATATTGAGCGAACTACAGAGCGCAAAAAGGCATTGAATGGCGCAGACTTTATTATTAGTTCAATAGAAGTCGGAGAGCGTTTTAAATTATGGAGAGAAGATTACGATATCCCTAGAAAATATGGTTCCACACAAATATTAGGTGAATGCGGAGGACCAGGGGGCACAATGCACGCATTTAGAGTAATTCCACCTATATTGGAGATTGTTAAAGATGTGAATGATATTTGTCCCGATGCTTTTTTTATTAATTTTTCTAATCCAATGGCGAGGGTATGCTTGGCTATTAAAAGGACAGTTCCGAATCTTAAATTTATAGGCCTTTGCCATCAAATAGGAGCTATGAGATTCCATTTACCTCAAATACTTAAAATAAAATTTGAGAATTTAAAACTAAAACCTTATGGATTAAATCATTTTGGATTTTTAATGGGGATTGAGGAAATCTCTTCTGGAATGGATTTAATGCCGGAATTTAACAAGATAGCTCCAGAGTATTTTAGACAACATGAAGAAAGGTTTGAATTTTCTTCATTAACTATTGAAGTTTTCAAAAGATTTGGCTATTTTCCGTATGTAGGGGATAATCATCTTGGCGAATATTTACGGTTTGGTGAAGAATTTACTGAAACTAGTGATATGACAGATTGGATTGACTTTGCTGAAAAAGGTGGTAAGAGGACATATAAACGTATCATGAGGAACTATAAGCGTCTAAAAGAAGATAAGTATTTCAAAAAAGGAATATTCTATAAAGGAATATCAGGAGAAAGAGCAATTCCGATAATCGAAGCAATTCTATCAGATAAAAAATCTTACGAAAGCGCAGTTAATATTCCTAACGATAACATTATTGAAAATTTACCTCAAGATTTAGTGATCGAATGTCCCGTAACTGTAAATAAGAATGGTGTAGAGGGAGTTAAATGGGGCAGGTTACCAAGTAATATCGCTGCTCTACTTCGAATTGAAGCAACTATTCAAGATCTATGTGTCGAAGCCATCCTTCAAAAATCAAAAGATTTAGCAATAACAGCATTAGCTATCGATCCCAATGTAGGAAGTTTCGAAATGGCCGATTATATTTTTGGAGAATTAATAGAATTACAAAAAGAATTTCTTCCGGAGTTTAAGTAAATCCCTTTTTTTTCCATATTCTACCATAATTTGCCAATAACATTATAATTCTACCGTATTTTATTCCATTTTACCCCTTTTTCCACATAAACATTTTTTAAGGATATTTTCTATTTATCCCAGAGTAGAGAAAATATCTTTATTGTCAAAATGAAATCTAATATAAATGGAAAATCTGAAGATAAAATTGAAAAAGTTACCGAATCGCTCTGGAAGGTTTGGTGGTTTAGTTTCTATTTAATTATTGTGCCTTCCTTAATCGCTGTAATAGGATTTTTCATATTTTTCTTTATTGGAAAAGACCTATATGTCTCAATTGGTTTTTCGGTTATAACATTCATGTTCGTACTCTTGTTTTTCTATAAAGCTTTTGATAAATATAGAAATAATCCATTTTTCCTTAATAGAAAAAATAACCTTTCTGCTCGAATTAATCTACTTTTCATAATAACGATATTAGCTCTGATAGTAAGTCCCATTTTCGAAATTTTTACTCCCGGAGACAAATCTTTCGAACTTTTGCCTTTGATTTCATTTATCGTACTCTATAATATTGTATATTATTATTTTTATTTCCAACCTATAGATATTTTTGATGTTGCTGAACAAAAATTCAAACATGAAACCCCTTTTTCTCAGTGGATTAAACAACCATATAACATGATAATATTATTTAATTACATTATTCATATCTTATTTCTAGCATACACTTTTTATACGAAATTTTCATGGCTGTTTGCACTTGTCTCTAATGTCATATTTTATTTAATTTCCCGAGGAACGACTATGAAGAATATAAAGGCATTATCTAATTCAAACATAGATGATTACGAATTTTTACAAGAGTTAACCATATATAAGAAAAAGTATCTAAATTCTATCC
>JAHQWP010000038.1 GCA_029856235.1 Promethearchaeia archaeon | reverse complement strand
TAGACGGAAGACCTCCCGGTAGTCCTCCCATGTGCTTGATCGATTATTTTCCAGAAGATTTCTTAATTGTTGTCGATGAAAGTCACATCACAATTCCGCAAATTCATGGAATGATTGGCGGAGATCGATCACGAAAAAGGAATCTTATAGATTTTGGGTGGAGACTTCCATCGGCGTACGATAATAGACCATTAACTTTCGAAGAATGGGAATCTAAAATTAAATACATCGTCTTTATGAGCGCTACTCCGGGGAATTGGGAATCGAAGAAAAGTGGCGGAATCTCTGCTGAACAGATTATTAGACCTACGGGGTTGGTTGATCCTTTTGTGGAAATTCGCCCTGCCAAGAATCAAATTGATGATTTATTAGGAGAAATAAGGAAGGTTATTAACAACAAGGGGAGAACTTTAGTAACGACGCTTACTAAACGAATGTCAGAAGATATCGCTGAATATTATTCTGAAATTGGTCTGAAGGTTGCCTACTTGCATTCAGAGGTAGATACCGTAGAAAGGTTTGAAATATTAAGACGCCTTAGAGACGGTACTCATGATGTTTTAGTTGGCATTAATTTATTAAGAGAAGGACTTGATTTACCAGAAGTACAACTAGTTGCTATCCTAGATGCAGATAAATTAGGGTTTTTAAGAGACACAAGGTCTCTTATACAGACAATTGGCAGAGCTTCGCGAAATATTGAAGGAAAAGCTATTTTATACGCTGACAAATTTACTTCAGCAATGAAAGAAGCGATTGAAGAAACAGATAGAAGAAGGAAAAAACAAATTGAATACAATAAAATAAACAAAATTACTCCCCAAACGGTGAAGAAAAACATTCTGAATTCTCTCTCCGAGGAACAAGAATTTAAAGAAAAGGAAACGAAGAAATTAAAAAGAACTGTAAAAGATAAAATTGAGGAATTAGAAAAGAAAGGAGATATGGAGATTGTAATCCAATATCTGGAGAATAAAATGTTTTTAGCCGCGAAAGATCTTAGATTCGAAGATGCCGCGTACTTAAGAGACAAAATCAAGGACATTAAGAAGGATTAGAATACTTTTGAAAAAATCAATCCTACATTCAAATTAACCAATTAATCAAATTTTCAAAGCTTTCTCTTTCTTCTTTCTTGCAGTTTTTACAAGCTCCACAATTTCAGCTGGTAATTGATCATTTTGCCAGTTTTTCTCGTTTTCAATAGATTTACCCGCATTTTTAACCGCCTTTAATGCATATAATGCTGCACCTAATGAGTGATCAGCCATATGAGCTGTTGCAACAGCATGTCCAACTGAACGTGCTACCGCTATCGAAGTTGGATTAGAGGATTCTCTTGCCACCGAATGTGCCCCTAATGATGCATCTCTTGCCTCTCCTACGGAAGCGTTTCCTTTTATCCATTCTTTAGCCACTGTGATAGCATACATTATTCGTATATCAACTTCTTTACCACTGAAGTATAATACATGTTCAGCGCAGTCACAGCCCCACTGCATTAATTGTCGGTGCTGCTCCTTTTTTAGGGTTCCACCACGATGTTCTGCTATAAATCTCTTATCTCGCATTACATGGAATTATATATTTAATTCAAAGATTGATACCAAAATAAAGTTAAATTAACCTATTAATAATTTGTCTTGATTCTTAATATTAATTTAAAATGTCCAATCAAATTTGTCTCATTTTTTCAGAAAATCATTACCCTTTTGGAATAATAAAACTTTTAATGAGGATTATAAAATAAAGCAATGAAATTTTTCTTGTATAAAGTATTATAATAATTAGTTGTAAACATGAGTCAGAATTCAATCATCATAAAAGGAGCAAGGCAGAATAACCTTAAAAACATCGATGTTACCATACCAAGAAATAAATTAGTAATTATAACTGGAATAAGTGGTAGTGGAAAATCAAGTTTAGCAATGGATACATTATACGCTGAGGGTCAAAGAAGATTCTTGGAATCCTTGTCTAGCTATGCTAGACAATTTCTTGGAGAAATGGATAAACCGGATGTCGACTCAATTGAAGGATTGTCTCCTGCGATAGCTATCGAACAAAAGCCTCTCTCAAAAAATCCTCGCAGTACTGTTGGAACGGTCACAGAAATATACGATTATTATAGGTTGCTCTTTGCTAATATTGGAATTCCTCACTGCCCCAATTGTGGAAAAGAAATCAGACCGCAAACACCTCAACAGATAATCCAACAAATCCTAGAGGAGATCAAGGAAAATCAAAAATTCATTATTAAAGCACCAGTTATTCGAGATCGAAAAGGTGAATATAAGGATCTCCTCGGCGACCTTAAAAAACAAGGATATGTTAGAGTTGAAATTGATGACATTCAATATACTTTAGATGAAGAAATAACTATGGAAAAGAATGTTAAGCATAACATTAACGTAATCGTAGATCGACTCGTTATGAAAAGCGATATAAAAACGAGGTTGGCTGACTCCATTGAAACTGCTTTAGTGTTGACTGACGGAATTGTTGTTGTAGAAGTTCTCGATATAGGAGAACAAATTTATTCTGAACATTTAGCGTGCGTTGATTGTGGTATATCTTTTCCTCCAATTGATCATAAAATGTTTTCTTTTAACATCCCTCACGGGAGCTGTAAATACTGTAGTGGATTAGGAACTGTAATGGAATTTGACTACGAGCTAGTTTTAGGAAACGATTTATATGTACCACTTCAAGATTCTCCCATAAGAAACATTCCTGGATTTGGTTCATTAACAGGATATTCTTGGCAATCAATAGAACAAGTCACTAAGCATTATGGATTTGACACTGATAAAACAGTGATAAAAGATATTGATCCTAAAAAGTTACATAAAGTATTGTTCGGAACAGAAGATGAAGTCATCGAATTTTATTACGAGAGCGAAAACAATGGCTACGGGAATAATAAAGGCGAAATAAAATCAACATATCAGGTAGCTAGACCTTTCGAAGGGATCATACCTATGTTGCATAGAAGATACATGGACACCCGCTCTGAATGGGCTCGAGATACATACAAGAGTTTCATGAATCAGATTGATTGTCCTCAATGTAATGGTCAAAGGTTAAAACCTGAAAGCCTTTCTGTGCTGATCGATAATATTAATATTGCTAAATTATCTGATTTAGCAGTTAAAGATTCTTTGAATTTTTTCAAAAATCTCCATTTGGATGAAATTCAAAAGACAATAGTTAAAGATGTCTTGAAAGAAATTTTAGATCGGTTATCCTTTTTGGACAATGTTGGATTAGATTACATAAGTTTAAGTCGAAGATCTCACACTCTTTCAGTAGGAGAAGCTGAAAGAATTAGGTTGGCAACTCAATTAGGTTCAAGCCTCGTTGGTGTTTTATATGTCCTAGATGAACCCTCTGTTGGATTACACCAACGTGACATCTCTCGTTTAATAGATATGTTGAAAAAATTAAGAGACCTAGGTAATACTGTTATAGTTGTAGAGCATGACGATGAAATTATGCGCAACGCTGATCATATTATTGATCTTGGGCCTTTAGCGGGTGAAAGCGGTGGAGAGGTTGTAGCGGAAGGACCTTTAGCTACGATACTAGAAGCTAAAACATTAACAGGTAAATACTTATCAGGAAAAAAAAAGATAGAAGTTCCAAAAGTAAGGCGAGAGATTGATAATCACTTTATTGAAATAATAGGTGCCAGAGAAAATAACCTTAAAAATATAAAAGTTAAAATTCCTCTTGGTGTTTTTACGTGTATTACTGGCGTTTCTGGAGCAGGAAAAACAAGTTTAATAATTGAATGTCTGTACAAAGGCTTACATAACATCGTTAACACTCGCAGTTCTCGAATAACAAGTGGTGATTTTGACGAGATTAAAGGATATGAAACAATTGATAAAATAATTAATATAGATCAATCTCCAATTGGAAGAACACCTCGTTCTGTACCTGCTACCTATACAAAAGCTTTAGACTACATAAGAGAAATATTCGCTAAACTTGAAGAATCAAGAGAAAGAGGTTACAAAAAAGGAAGATTTAGCTTTAATACTAAAGAAGGTCATTGTAAAAAATGCAAAGGAACGGGGTATATTCTAAAAGAGATGTACTTTCTTCCAGATGTATATATCAGATGTGATTTATGTAGAGGCCTGAGATATAATGCGGAGACTTTAGAGGTAAGATATAAAGGAAAAACAATTTCAGAGGTGTTAAAAATGACTTTTCATCAAGCTCTTGAATTCTTCGATAGTATCCCTAATTTAAAACAAACTTTAAAAACTGTAGTAGATGTTGGATTAGGATATCTAGAGTTGGGTCAATCTTCAACAACCTTGAGTGGAGGCGAATCTCAAAGGTTGAAAATTGCTAGAGAATTAAGAAAAACGAGCACTGGAAATACATTGTATATATTAGATGAACCAACTACGGGATTACATGCCCATGATATAAACTTTCTATTGAAAGTACTTCAAAAATTGGTTGATAAAGGTAATACTGTAATAGTGATTGAGCATAATATGGATGTAATTAAATCTTCAGATTACCTGATTGATCTTGGACCTGAGGGAGGAGAAAAAGGAGGAAAAGTAGTAGTGAAAGGAACTCCTGAAGAGATTGTTGAGAAAAAAACATCATTCACTGCGAAATATCTCCAGAAATATTTAAATTAAACTATTGAGTGCTGTAACTTGTATTGATTTTTTAAAGTTGATTCATAAAAACTATATCCTAAGATAATTTTTTTAATTATGAGAATCAATTAGATTTAGCCATTTATTTTATTTAAGAAGTGTATACAAATGACCACTGAAACCGATAATAAAATTATTCGTGCCCCAATTGCTTCCATATTAGGTCATATTGACCATGGTAAAACTTCTCTCTTGGATTACATTCGAGGAACAGTAGTTCAACAAAGGGAAGCTGCAGGAATAACCCAACACATAGGAGCTTCTTATTTTCCAACCGAAGATATTAAAAAATTTTTAGGAAAATCTAAACAAGAATTTGCCGAAAAGGATATTCAATTACCTGGAATTTTGATTGTAGATACACCTGGTCACGCAGCTTTTATGAACCTTCGGAGGAGAGGTGGAGCCGTTGCAGATATAGCAATATTAGTTATCGATGTAACAGCCGGAAATATGCCAATTACTTGGGAATCCGTAAGAATTTTAAAAGAAAGAAAAGTCCCTTTTGTTATTGCTGCTAATAAAATAGATAGGATATCGGGGTGGAAGTCAATTAAGGATGCTGATTTTCTAGATTCATACAATAAGCAGAAACCTCATGTGAAAGATTTTCTTGACGAAAAATTAATTCAAATCGGGGTAGATTTCCTACAAGAAGGCTTTAAAGGAATTGATCGATACGATAAAATAAAAGATTTTACTAAAAAAGTGGCAATAGTACCTACGAGCGCCAAAACAGGCGAGGGAATATCAACCTTACTGATGGTTTTAATGGGTTTAGTACAGCAGTTTTTAACTGAAAACTTGAAATTTAGCGAAGGACCGGCTAAAGGAGTAGTTTTAGAAGTGAAGAAAGAAAAAGGACAAGCTATAACTATGGACGTCCTGATTTACGACGGTGTAATCAAGAAGGGTGAAGATTTTATTGTTGGTGGTTTAGAAAAACCGATTAAGTCAAAAGTAAGAGCTTTACTGGTGCCAAAACCTTTAGATGAGATAAGAGATCCTAGACAGAAATTTGATTCTGTAGATTTAGTAAGTGCAGCAGCTGGAATTAAGATTCTCGCTCCTAACATTGATGATGTTGTAGCAGGATCACCCTTTAGAGGTATTGGTGATCCATCACAAGAAGAAACTGTATACAACGAAATAGAATCTGAAGTAGAAAGTATTCGGATAAAAACAGATAAAGCTGGAGTAGTGTTAAAAGCTGATACCTTAGGATCCCTTGAAGCATTAGAAAACCATTTTACAAAAAACAATGTGAAGATATCAATAGCTGATGTAGGTCCGATTAAAAAGGAGGATATTATGAATGCGAGTTTAGTTAGAAGCCTTGATCCATATTCTGCAGCAGTTTTAGGATTTAATGTGACTATTCTACCCGATGCACAAGAGCAAGCAATAACAGACAACATTAGAATTTTCACGAATAATGTCATTTATAGACTGTTAGAAGATTATATAGAATACGCTGAAGTAAGAAAAGCCGAAGACACCGCAAAAGGTTTAAGCGAATTGGTACTACCAGCAAAGATTAGAATGATTCCCGATTTCATATTTAGAAATTCTGATCCCGCAGTTTTTGGAGTACATGTCGAAGCAGGAACCCTATATCCAAAAGTAACTTTAATAACAGCAGATGGAAAGAAAGCCAGAAGAGTCCACCAAATTCAAGATAAAGGAAAGACATTAGAAAAGGCTGGAAAAGACTCTGAAGTAGCTATTTCTATTCGCGGAATAGAAATCGGAAGAGATATCGATAAAGATGAAACCTTATTCGTGAATGTGCCCGAATCCCACGTAAGGCAACTTATGGGTAAATTTCTTGAAGAATTAACCGTGGATCAAAAACAAGCTTTACGAGAGTATATAGTCCTCCAAAGAAAGATGCAACACCCTTGGTGGGGCATGTAATGATTGAAATTAAAAAAATTTTGCATTTTCCAGTTGATAAATTAAAAACTGTTGGTACTGTCCTTAGTAAGGCATTTCGTCACGATCCTATTTTTAGTTTTCTTATTCCCGATACTAATCAACGATTAAAAACGCTAAATCTTTATTTCCAACATGTTATCAAATATGGTTTACGTTATGGAGAGGTATACTCATCTCCAAATCTAGAAGGTATTACTGTTTGGTTACCACCAAATAATCCATCTCACACCAGATGGAAAGCAATTAAAACGGGAGTATTAGTTCTACCTTTTAAAGTTAAATGGAAATACCTCGCTTTGCAAAATAAATTTCATAAATTTTCAGATAATCTTCATAAAAAATTAGTACCTTACCCCCATTGGTATTTATCTCTAATTGGAGTAGCACCAAACCATCAGGGAAAAGGTTTTGGACAACAATTATTATCTACAACTATTAATAGAATTGATCTAGAAAACAAACCAATTTATCTTGAAACGAATACAGAAAAAAATGTGAAAATTTATAAACATTTCGGCTTTCACATCCTTCAAAAAGTTATAATTCCTGGTACCAAGATTTTTCACTGGAGTCTTTTAAGGAATCCAATTATTTAGAACTTTAATATTTGCTAGATAAAAATGCTTAAATAACTGAAATTTTATTTAAATTCTCAATTCCTTTATACAATAGAAATAAATTTTACTTTAATCAAAGCTGTCAAACCACTCATATATGACTTCAATAAATTCAATCTTTCAAGAAGTTTTAGAAGATATAGCGCCAACACAACAAGAACTGACTTTAATCAGTGATATTATTGCAAAACTTATAACATTATTAGATGAGAAAGCTCAGCAACTAGGCATCAAATATACGAGGATTGAACCCCAAGGTTCAACAGGCATCAAGCAAACGCAATTAAAAAATGATTTTGACATTGATTTATTCGTTGGATTAAATTATGAGCTATATAAACCAAATTATGATGGTTTGAGTAAGAATAAATTAAAAAAAGAATCAAAAAAGGAATTTCGTTCTTTATGTAATAATTGGATAATAAAATCGTTACCTCTAAAAGAATTTCAGAATCCACGGCTCCTCTATGCTGAACATCCATATGTGACCGTAGATTGCCATGTTAAAAATAATATAATCAAGATTGACATCGTTCTTTTTTTTGATTTAGAATTGGATTACATTATGAAACACGGACCTATAACGGCAGTTGATAGATCCCCTTGGCACGGTCGTTTTGTAAAGGACAATTTTTCCCAAAAACAAAAAAATGATGTTAGGGTGCTAAAACAGTTTTTTAAAGCTAATCATTGTTATGGTGACAAAAGTGCTGTTGGAAAGGTCGGATTTATAGGTTACAGCGCAGAACTTATGATATACCATTATAAATCACTCCAAAACTTATTTTCAAATTTCAGTTCACTTAAGGAAAAGCCTATTGATTTTCATAATAGGTCAATTGATGAGTTAAAAAAAATTCAGCATTTTCAGAACGATTATATTATCATAACTGACCCTGTTGACAAAAACCGCAATGTAGCTTCTGCAATTTCAGAAAAAGCATATAAATATTGTAATCAAAGAGTTAAGGACTTTCTAGATAAACCTAGTAAGGATTTCTTTTTGCTACAAAAAATTCCTGAATTCAACATTTCTACGCTAGATAATTCTTTTGCAGAGAAATTATTCATTGTAGAATTAAAAAATGATAATCCAGATATTCATTACACTATTAATAGAGATAAATTATACTCAATTGGAGAAAGCATTAAATTAA
>JAHQWP010000037.1 GCA_029856235.1 Promethearchaeia archaeon | reverse complement strand
TGTTTTTTCTCGAATTTGATACTTGGGAATAGGTTTATCCTTCATGATAATTCTTTAACTCATGTAATTAATTAATAATATTATATTGATTCGAATTCTAAAGTGTTTGTAATTTAAATTTGAGATTTTTTTTGGTTAAGTTAAGTTTATTTATATAACTTGAATTCCATTATTTTTTAAAAGATATATAAAATTAAGTAATCTAAATTTATGGTGTTAATCTAATGGATTTTGACGAGGAATTTGAAGATGAATTCGACGAAGAATTAGATGAGGATTTTGATGAAAATTTGGACGAAGATCTCGATGAAGCTGATTCAAAATCTCCTACAGATGATTTTAGAGTTAAAACTCCAGAACGCAAACCCCCTTCTGAAGGAAAGAAGATCTCAATTTTTTTCCTATCAACAATAGGACCAGGAGAGAAAAAACAAAAATTGCTTGTATATACAGGTAATACAGTTGGAGATATCAAAGAAACCGTAGCGAATTTATTTGCTTTAGATCCGTCTGATTTTCATTTGTCTTCAGGGGGAGTTACAATGGATGAGAATGACCAATTAAAAGACTATAATATCAACGATAACGACGACATTTTATTAATTCCAGCTAGCGTTGCTGGTTGAATTTTTAGAAGGAAATAAAATTATTACAATATTTTTTCATTCTATTTATTTCTCGATGGAATCAGGGCTATTTCATCGTCGTCATCAATAGAATAATCCCTAATTTGCTTAGTTTCTTCTAATAATATTCCCCCCGTGGAGAGGAGAAAATCTTTTAAACCGTAATCAAATAGAACTCCAACTTGTTCTTTGATTATACTTATTAATTCGGAGGTTTCAATAATGATTATTTTTGTTTTCTCACCAGGTTCGACTAATGATCTTATATAAACGCGTACTTTATTATCCATTCCAAATGTGGTTAATGGGGGGATATATTCGATGTGTTCATCAGATTTATCCTTATTTTTCAAAATATCTTCAATTATCTGCTTTCTCTCAATGGCATCAAAATACAACATCTCTCTGATGAAAAAGATTTTATCCATTTTTGAAAACCCTAACAAATCAATTTTATTTAATTCTTCCTGATCGAATAATGTAAAGATATAATCATCGATTGATTCTACATTTTCAAAAGATTCTTCAGCATCAGCGTATTGATCTATTAATGGCATAGCTTCGAGGTAATCCTCAACTAGATCGCTCGATATTCTTTTAATTGATTTAGGTTTTTGATAATATTTATCTTTTTTTATCCTCTTCGCTGGGTTACTTTGAGATTTGACAACGGTATAGACAGTACCCGTGGATAATACAGCAACACTCCCAATAGTTAGAAAGAGAAATAAAGGTAAACTTTCTATCTGTAATAAGAAGAATGTCAAATAGATAAAAGCGAATACAATGTAAAGAGTTACGATACTTAAAACTCTATAACTTTTCTTCATGATTTTTTGATTAAAGTATTACCTAATTTTCTAATATATAATTCAAAATATAAATTCCATTGGAATAAATTTGCAAATTTTACAATTCACCATTATTAATTGATTTCCGTATTTTATCATATTTCTTTAAATCTAATCTGAACAGAATTCGTTTTTTGTCTTTTTCAATTGTTATTAAGTCCAGATTTTCTAATATTTCCACATATTTCTTAACAGTATTATAATTTCTTTTTAGATTGGTAGCTATTTCGGAAATTTTAAGCGGAACGTTTTCCTTTTTTAAAAGAGCGATTATTTCTAGTACAACATCTTGTTTTAAATAGTAATAAAACTCATCTAAATCTGAATTTGAATCGTATTCAAAAACTATTCTTTGATTTTCAATTTTTTTTGATCTTGTAAATCTAAATTTTTCTAAACAGGATAAATGCCAAAGTGCTTGATTACTTCCAATGTTTATTGCTTTCATTATATCGTTAACATTTGATGGATTCTTTCGTATATAATTGTAGATTTCATTTCTTATAGGATGTTCTATGATGTTATTTTTCATTAATTTCGTTCCAGGAATCAGAATTCTTTTTTTAATAAGATTTTTAATGATGAGTTCAATACTGTTTTTATTCAAATTAGGGTTAGCTCTTACCCTATTATTGATGAACACAACAATATCCTCTATTGAAAAGAAAGGTTTTTTCCGTAAATATTCTTTTACTAATTCAAGAACGACAGATTCTGCACTATTCAGAGAGCTCATGAGTCTAAACTTGTATTATGTTGATATTTATAGTTATTTGATTATATATTCTCTCTAAAACAACATTTTATAATTAATATATATTAATATGAATTCATACAATTTATAATATAATTTATACTTCAAAATCATCCCTAAGGGTTTTATTAATATCTTTTTAATGCGTTATAATTAAGGTTTTTGGTACTTTGTATGCATTTAACTATTAATGCGAACAAAGCGTTGAAATTGTGAACAAAAGGATACAAATCCTGCAAAAAGTGGACAAAAGTTAAAGCGTTTCAATTCGAGAATTCAAAGAATTTTAATTACCCAAATCCATAAAACCAGAATATGTATATCTTTACTTTTTTGTTTTTAAAAAGTGTAAAATAATTGTTCCTCCAAATAAAACAATGGGCCATACGATCGTAAAATATGTAAAATTACCAGTATAAATATAATTGTTAATGTCAACAAAGACAAGAAATGATATAGATAATAACATTGCGCAAACAAATATAATTAGATGATCTAATTTTAGAAGGAAACCACTTTTGAATTTGATTATATGATATTCATCTTTCCTTAAGAGTATAAATATTCCTGCAAGACTAATAAGAACACAACCAGAAATTTGAATAAGCAAAAAAAATCCCGGTAATATAATAATAGAAAGGAAAATTGAAAATACAATTAATAAAGTTCCAATAATTAAAAATATTAATCCGATATTAGAGAATTTTGACATTAATGTAATAAATACCAATTTATATTTAATTTTAAGTTTTGTATTTTAAACAAAACTCCAAAAACTTCAAAATCATTCCAATTGGTTTTTTAATATCATTTTTACGTGTTATTACTAAGTCTAAAAAAAAACTTAAATAAAAAAAATAAGGAAGCGATTTGAATGAGTTTTGACGAAGATTTTGATGAGGAATTAGAACCAGTTAAGTCTAAAACCCCATCAAGTAAAACACCCTCAACAGGCAAAAAGTTGACTTTATATTTTATGTCAACTATTGGTCCTGGTGAAAAGAAGGAAAAGTTGACTGTCAATGATGCAAATCATGTAAGTGATATCAAACAAACATTAGGAAATCTATTCGGACTTGATCCAGACGAATTTCATCTTTCGTCTGGAGGCGTAACTATGGATGAGAACAACCAATTGAAAGACTATAATGTCAATGACGGCGATGATATTCTTTTGATCCCAGCGAGTACTGCGGGATAAACTTATATATATAATTCTTTTCATAAAATGTAATAAAAGGGCTTTAAGCCCTTCAATTTTTTTATTTTTTTGATTAATATTAATGGTGATAAATTTGGGTAAGGATTCAGATTTTTTTGCAAAGGGATTGTCAGAAGAAGAGAGAGCCTTATACGATCGTCAATTTCGTTTAGAGGGATGGTCCCAAAAATTAGTAAAAAAGTCGAGAGTATTGATTGCTGGCGTAGGAGGTTTAGGATGTGAAATTGCTAAGAATTTAGCTATGTTAGGTGTAGGTCATATAGATCTTGTCGATTTAGATACAATTGAACATTCGAACCTGAACCGCCAAATTCTATTTGTAGGCGCAAGGTTAGGAGAGTCGAAAGCAATTGCAGCCGCAAAAAAATTAGTCGAGATTAATCCTAATATTATCGTTAAAGGGTATCATTCATCGTTAGAAAGATTAAATCCCGCATTATATTATAATGCCGATGTTGTTATTGGAGGTCTTGATTCAATGAACGCAAGGCTAAACTTAAACGCTCAATGCATTAGATTTAGAAAGCCCTTAGTAGATGGAGGGGTTTCTGGTTATTATGGTCACATATATACGATTTTTCCATATCGAAATGCATGCTATGAATGTAATCCATTACCAGATCCAAAAAATGATGAAATGGCAGCTTGCACTGTGGTTGGTATCCCTCGAAAAAGAATTCATTGCATTTTTAAAGGAGATATGGCCTTTAAAGATAAATTTGATAGAGATCCAAATCCTAAAAATGTTGAAGATATTAGATTTATTCAAAAAGTAGCAAATGATCTTGTTGCAAAACATAATTTCTTACCTGAATATACTGAAGATGATGTTGTGAAAATTATTGATCGCCACGATCCTGGGATCATTACAATTAACGCAACTATTTCGGCATTGCAATCTCATGAAGCGATTAAAATCCTTCATTGGAAAAAAGGTCATAAAGGATTGGGTGAGCCCATTACAAGTTACACGATATTTAATGCTGTAACAATGAAATTATACCACATTGAAAAAAAGAGAAATCCAGAATGTTCCCAATGCGGCAAAAATGTTAGACGAGTAGTCATTAAAATGAGGGATAGTTCGCCTTGCATGAATATAATTAAAACATTAGAAAAAAATGGATACAAGTTAGAATCTGAATTTGAACCAGTACTAACTTTATTGGATTTTAATGATATAATTGTTCTTGATTTAGAACAAAGTCCAATTCAAAATGGTCTAAGGAATTACGAATTTCTCACGGTTGCGGGGTTTGAAGGAGGAGAAATTTACATAAGTTTAAAATTTAAATAAAATTTAATCTAAAACATAATTTTAAAATAAAATAATAAAAAAAAACAAATAACGGGGTTAAGAATATGAGTATAAGAAGTAGTCGAGTTACCAGAGATTTTGCGGGACTTAAAAAATTGTTAAAAGATGGTACAATTGTCCAATTAAAGCCATTTAATCCAAAAAAAAAGAGCATCGAACACTTAGCTCTAACGATTAAAGGCCCTAAAAGCACGGTTTATGCAGGAGGATTGTTTAAATTAGAAATGAAATTTCCTGTTCAATATCCTAAACAGCCTCCTTTTGTGAGATTGCATACTCCAATATGGCATCCCAATTTTTGGCCAAAACCTAGTGAATATAAAGGACAAAGAAATATTTGTTTAGCATTAGTAGATCCATCTCTAGTTGGCAAAAAAGGGGGATGGAGTCCTTCAAAAACAGCGGTTACGGTTGTTCAAGCAATAATTGCTATGTTAAACACTCGAGGAAAATATGTTAATCCAACTGATGTGTTTAATAAAAAAGCAGCTGTGGAAATGATGAAAAATCAGAAATTATTTGAGAAAAAAGTCAGGAATTTGGTAAAGAAATACGCTAAAGATAAGTGGTGAAGTTAAGATGAAAATTGATGACAAGACCAGCGATTCAATTAGGGATGCTATCAAACAAAAAATAAAGGAGAAGATAAAAAAGGAATTACTTGAAGAAGTTTATACCGAATTACAGCTAGAAGAATTGCAAGAAGAAATCACTGATGAGATTTTAGGAGTAAAAAATATAGACCATTCAGAAGGAAAAATAAGATTAGATCCTATTCCAATGGAACCTGTAATAACCGTAGCTAAAAGTGATAGAAGTAACTCAAAAATAAAAATTACTATAAAAGCAATCCTTAAGATCGCGAGTCATTCATTAAAATATGCCAATACTAATATCAGGAAAGAGGACTGGGTTGAAGTTATAGGATTACTTGCTGGTACATACGATAAATCCAACGGAATACTTCATATAGAAGATGCTTATCCAATGGGTCATGGCACGGCAGTTTATGCTGAAATTAAAGATTATAACAATTTTACAAGAGCTTATGAAGATATTGTAAAAAGTAAGCAATTTATTTGAGGTTGGTACCACTCCCATCCCTCGTATGGATGTTTCATGTCTAGGGAGGACTTAGGGACTCAAAAGCGATATCAGAGCTTCTGGGATAAATCGGTTGCATTAGTCATTGACCCATATCAAATAAACGGAAAATCTTTAGGTTTCGAGATTTATCGTGCGAATTTCACAAATAAAAAGTGGTTTTCTGTGCCATATGATGTCAAGGGAAATATAGATGTGAGGATGCTACCGGAAATTTTAGAATTCATGGCTCCAATCATTGAAGGAAAACCAGCATATTTAGAATATGATGAATAAAGAAAAAAAACCAAGATTGTGATATGTAAAGTATGGTTAAAAATAAAACCTTGACAATAATATTTTCCATTTTTCTGATTATTGGTCTAATTCATGGTTTAATCTCTTTTTCTTTTTTAAATTTTGCAACTTGGTTTTTAATTGGATTGTGGTTAATTTTTACAATAAAATTATTTGAAAACATAAAACGACATCGTGAGTTTAATTCACCTCATAATACCGCATTTTTTGTCATTGTTCCATTAGGTATTGGTATTTTTTATTCAATATGGGGTTATTACACGGGAATTTTAGGAGAAAACCTACTTGGAGGAGTATATTTTAGTTTATGGAGTCTAATTTTTGCCTTTCCTTTTGTAATATATGGGTCTTACTCTTTATATCGCTGTTTCAAAAAATATAGTGTAATATACTTTGGAACAAAAGCAGTAAAAGCGCGAAAATTAGGATATATTCTATCTTTCTCAGTTTTGATTTTTATTTTAACCTATTGGATAAGTTTTTATAGCGTTATTGAGAGGTTTCCATTGGATTTAAATCTCTTACTGCTATTAATAGGAACAATTTTAATAGTAATTGTATTTGGGTTTACTAACACTAGCCCGTCATTACCAACATTAACTCGTGATTATATTGCAAACCGTACTAGAACGATTAATAATTTAACTACACCTACAACACAGAGACAGCGTGTGCGGACAACGAGGGTAACTAACCCAAATCCATCTACGCGATCAACTACGCACACCTCAAGATCAAGAACTCAATCATCAAGGACAACACCCACATCACGTAGGCAAACTACTCAAACTAAAACATCAAATGTAACTCGTACTACTAAGGTAAAACCAACTCAAAAAATCCAAAATATTAATAAATTTAGACCAAAGGGATCGTATTTGTCTTTAGAGGATTTTAAGTGTATCTTTTGTTTTAAATTACCAAAACTTCCAGAAGATCGAGGACGAGGAGTAGTTGTATGCCCAAATTGTAGATATCCTTCCCACGCTGATGAATTCAAAGATTGGATGCGAACCTCAAACCTTTGTTCACGTTGTAGTGCTCCTATTCCTTCAAATTTTAGGCGTAATCCTAGAGTAGTAAGTGTAAAGAACTATGTAATCATTTATAAACAACTCCTAAAGAAGAAATAATAATTTGTAAGTTACATCTGAAAGTATACGAATTGAACGCTCAGAGCCTTTTTTCATTCTTTGAAAGTGATTTTCACTTAATTCTAATATTTATTATATTTTCCTAAATTTCAATACATAATAATTTAAAAAGAAAATACAAAAGAAAAATGAATCAAGAAAGAGTACAAGAACTCATAACACAACTTATTAAAGAGATTGAGGGAAGTGATCAATTGCGACCAGCTACGAAAGAAACTCCAAGACGAGTAGCTAGCGCTTACAACGAAATTTTTGAAGGCTATCAATTGGATTTGGATAAGGATATAAAGATTTTTGAAGCTCAGTATAGCGAGATTATTGTATCGAAAGATATTCAATTTTATAGCATGTGTGAACACCATATCTTACCCTTTTATGGTACAGTTGATATTGTATATATGCCTGGAGATTTTCTTTTAGGTATATCAAAATTCGTAAGAGTAGTTAATTGTTTTGCTCACAGGTTAAATGTTCAAGAAAGGATGACTGATGATATAGCTAATTTTTTAATGAATTGTGCTTTAAAACCAAGAGGAGTAATGGTTATAGTCAAGGGAACTCACCTATGTGAGATAATGAGGGGAGTAAAACAATCTAACCCAATAATGGTTACCTCGGCTATAAAGGGAATATTTAAAACAAACCCTACTAGCAGATCAGAGGCGTTGGATCTTCTAAAAATCTAGAAGTACTTCCCGGTATTTTAATTTTGTAAAATTTTTTAATTAAAAAAGTTAAAAACTTTTGAGTATCTTATGCCTAAATCTACCATTTATAGCATTCTCTTACATAAAATTGAGTGCTGTGATGACAATTGATGGAGAAATCGCTTCTAAATAATTGAAATTATCAAGGTTGCGGGTAAACGCCCTGCACAAAGAGATATATTATATAAAATCTTAAAATTTCACTAGATTCTGTGATCTTGTAGAAGACTTAAGACATAGCGTTGCGTAATTAAATCTGAACTTACTTTTCCTAAAACCCTTCCATCCTTAACAACTGGCATAGCAGAAATTTGATATTGTTCCAATTCACGTACGATGTCTAGCATAGTATAATCCGGGGAGGCTATAATAA
>JAHQWP010000036.1 GCA_029856235.1 Promethearchaeia archaeon | reverse complement strand
TTTTGATTTTGATCAGGTCTCCTTTTTTAAGACCGAAAGTGGAAACTTGAGCTCTCTTATGAATGCCAAAATCTTTTGGTCCAAGTTTCAATTTGATTCCGTACCTTTTTTCTAATCTTGATAATTGTAAATAAAAATAGTCCCACGATTTTGGTTTTATTTTTTTTAATGTTCTACCCGTCTTATAGATTAAATATTTTTGAATGCCAATTTGAATTTGCTGTTTAGAAAATCCCTCCCCTCTTAATTTTAGGACTAATTCTATTATTGCTTCAATGTCCTTTTCATTTTCTCCTGGAAACCAAACTGGTGCAATCAGAACTTGAATGCTGCTATTTAAAAGAGTATATATATTTCCTAATAGCCTATTCACATCGTAATGTGTGCAATTACATAGATAACAGTCAGTTTCCTCTTTTAAACTATTTAGGCTGATGTTAATTCTTGTAAGATCGTTCTTTTTTAATTTTTCAATAATATTTTTCGAAAGCAACAAACCATTGCTTTGCATAGATATAGTCGACACACCTGTGATTTCTGAAAGGCTTTTTAGTAGTTCAGGTAATTCATTATAAAGGAGTATTTCACCATACGGGGCAAGATGAATTTCGAGGCCATGATTTCCCTTTATTTTAACGATTTCTTTAACCTTTTCAACTAAGTGATATGAATTAACGACAAAATTAGTGTTATAATCACCCGAACTGACAAAACAATACTTGCATCGCAAATTGCATATCGTAAGAGGTTTAAGCTCGATAACATTAGTCCCTCTGTCAATTACACCAAGAAAATCTACCCCCATTAAGGGTATTTCTGATTTAGCATCTATGTATTTAATGTTTTCATTCATTTTTAGAAAGATATTATATGTTTAGGTGTTTTAAATTTTATACCTTAAAATTGCAACGAGAGACCCTAAATCAATTATCTGTTGCCCAGTTGGGTGTTCACTACTTAAAATGTGAATAATTCCACCTACTTTCTCAACTCCGTTTAAAATACTCTCGATTTGTAATTTTTTTTCTTTTGAAGCTCCTCTTATTAAAATATCGGCGCAAAACAATTCTTTTACTGCACCTTTTTCAATTGCGTGAGATATCTCGTTAAATCCAATAGCTATGAGGTCGGAATTTGTAGCAAATAATTGCATTATTTCTTCAATTTTCTCAGTTTCCAGCAAAACCTTTACATTTTCCTTTAAACTTTTTAGTTCTTTCGATTTTAACGTCTCTAAAATAGCACTTTCCGTTCCAGAGCTAGCTTGAATGCAAAAAATCTTTGGAGGATTGGGAATTTGGGCTTTCTCGTTGATAAATTGATTAAAACGTTCCTTCGTGCTTCCAGGACCACAAATTATTATGGAATTTATCTTAACGCTGTTTATTTTTTCGATTAGAATTCTATTTATATCACTAAAAAATTCTTCGTAAGCTTTATTTCTAAATGATTGTTCGTATCTTTTACCAGGAATGTTTTTTTTAATAGTTGCAATCCTATTATGACTAAAATTTGTTATTAGAGCTATAGTGGCTAGTCCCGTTTCTATTGCTATCATTAACATATTAAAATCTGTTTTGAAAGTGGATGGTTTTTTGAGACTTTTTATTTCGCTCTTTAACCACTTGGTCTTCTTTATTGTTAGCTTTTGTCCAGGTTCTATATTGAACGTATGATATGTCCCATATGTAACGAAATCGTCTGGACCTTCTAATATCGTTCCTTTTACCCTTAATCGACTTGTAAATTCATGGAAAGAGACAGATTCAACATTTAGTCTTAAATTCATTTGTTTTCTTTCTCCCTTAGAGCCTTCCTTTAACACAATCCTTCTGTTAGTTCTTGCTGAAACTTCGTCATTTTTATCAATAACATTATATAGCGTCCATAAATCGTTTAAATCTTCAGTCCTTACAGACACTTTTTCTTTCTTTTTATCTATTTCCAGAATTTTCAACGGTATAACAGACTCCCAATTTCAAATTTGCATAATTAATGTGTATAAATAAGTATAGTATAAACAAGAAGATAAATAGTATCTAAGTCTGTCTTCTTACAAAATATAAAGAAAAAAAATAATAAAATACGAAAAACATAAAAAATTTAATCTTTTGCTCCTAAGGCTGCTTTTACTTTTTCTAATTCTTCCATTCGTTTCTTTTTCTCTTCTTCACGTTGTTTCATGTCTGCCTCGTCAACCTTTTGGAGAGTCACACCTTTTTTGATTTGTTCTTTTAATTCGTCACCTAAGGACATCATAATCACTCAATATTTATAATTTTATTTCCTTTTTTGAGCACATTATCAATGCGTTCTGTACAAAATTTATAATAGAATTTATTTATAAGTCTTGGTTTTTAGAAAAAGATTAAATGTTCAAAACCATTAAGTAGGCGCCTTCCTTTTGCCGATAGTAGTTTTCTATTTTCTGAACGATTCGAAAGTTAAATTTCTGATATAATTTTATAGCCGCTTTATTTTTGGAGTTCACATTCAATACAATTGTTTTTATATTAGGCATTTTTTTAACTTTATTTATTGTATAATTCAAAAGGTAAGTTCCACAGCCTTTATTCTGGTTGCGTTTTCTGATTAAAAAATTAATCAAATTTACTCTATCTTCTCGATCCTGAATAATTATGATAAATCCAATAATTTCATTTGATAATTCTCCATCAATCAGCTTAAAAAAGAAAAAATTCTTCATAATCAAATTAAAAATTAAATCTTTTGAAAAAGCGTCTTTCTTGAAAAATTTTCTTTCCAAATTGTAAATTTCATCTAAGTCTTTAAGTTCAACTGTGTCAATTCTCATTTAAGCCCATCTCTTCTTTGAATAACATAATTGGTGTTTTTTCCGTTATTTGCTGGTGTTTTTCTTCTCGAAACGGGGTCATTTCTACAGCGTATCCTTTTAAATTTTTTTGAGTTAATAAATTTATTAATGACTCCTCAATAGCAAATGCAATTGATAATTTAATATTCGTTTCTTGGTAGGATAAAAAATTCTTTGGGATATTTATTTCATTTAATAAAATAGTATAAAATTCTTTAATGTCCTTTTTCTCTCCTTCTATTTGAGCAAATAATAGTAAACCTTCACTCGTAACTTGTTCATACGGCAATTTAATCGTTTTTGCTCGCCTTAAATATCTTTCTTTCAACTGCCAATAGTCCTTAGCTTTAATCGTGCAAAAGTGAATTTTTATTGAAACTTTTGGAGCGATATCTTTAACAAGCTGAATTGCCCATTTTTTACTATTCTCCACGGATGCAATCGTGCCTGGCTCTAATTTAAAATTTCGATCCTTGAGGTTTTGGCTGTTTGGTGAGCAATACTCAAATTCGTTCAAATTAATAAAATCTGCGCCGATTTCATTCAAGTAAACAATATTTTTTTTCAAATTATCTATGTACTGCACTTCAGGAATCACAGGAACTTCTGCTCCTACAGTCATGCCCTTGTTTAATGCGTATTTTATCACTTTCCAATTCTCTTTTGAGGGGTTGAACCTAATTTCATTCAACCCGGCTATAGAGAGTTTCGTTGCAATATCTTCGCTAAAATTAAGGCCGTTTGTATAGAGGTGAATGTGAAACCAATTACCTTTATTTTTTTTAATAAAATTGATATATTCCAGCGTTTGTTTTAAGTTTGGTTCAAATAAGGGATCTCCACCAGTTATACTCATCCCTTTTGCGTTAATAGCTTTAAGTTCGTGTAGTACCTGTTCTTTAGAAGATATCTGAATCTCATTTATATAGGTACTTTTCTTTCCTTTTCGTTTTTCAGAAATTGGACAATACCACCAGCAATGTTCTGGGTTCTGACAGATTCCGTTAAGAAATAACACTGCTTTAGTGCCCTTTAAACATTGCTGACATCCTTTAGGAATTCCCTTTTTTTTTATGTAAAATGTGTGTGCCTTAGATTCTACAATTACTGGTTCTTTCATCGCGGGATCAACTTTTTTCTTACAATCGATTTTTTATTAGCTAAGTTTTTTACCACATCTTCGATACTTTCATTCATTGCAATTGGTCTCTTTAGAAAAACACCAGTTTTTCCAAATCTTTCCCGTTTTAAAAGAACTTTCTTCCTCTCATTAATTAAATTAATACTTACCTTTAATTTCTTCGCTGCCAAATGTTCGTTTCCAATAACCGATCCCTCTTCATGGCCTTCAAGAATGGGTTGAATTAGGACTAGTCTTTTATCGATCCCCGGTACTCTAATATTATTATCTAATTGATCTAAATTGATTTTTCCACCAAAATCGTAAAACTCCTTTGATCTTTTTTCAAATTTAGATAAAGGAATTGTTATGCTCTCTAACTCGTTTAAATATATGTAGAGTTTTAATGCATCAGCAGGAGTGGCCATGATAATTTCTCTGTAATAATTATTAAAACCGTTCTTGTCAAGCATTATTTCGATTTGGTACGGCGCAATTGATTGGAATATAACTATATCTATGTCGCTATCACTATGAACATCGCCTCGAGCAACACTGCCATATATGAAAGGATTCAAACCCTCTTTAACGAACATATCCAGAAGATATTTAGATCGATCTCTTTTTTCTTGCAATAGTTTCAAGTGGTTGTCAGAATATATGACGGTATTAAAATATTCTCTTAGAATTTTATTTCCTTTCATTAGAAGTTAATCGCTTTTTCATATTTACTAATTCTTAATATATCTAATTATTACGCTTAAGAGTATCGTTTCGTAATACTTGAAAGTGCTTTTAGCTTTTTGAATGGTAGTAATTTTGGAGTTTTTTAATGTTTCATTATCTAGTAGAATCTTTTTTATTTTCTTGTTTGTAAAAAAGGGATTTAATTTCTCACTAAAGATGGTAATTAATTGAGTATCTTTGTTTGAATCATCTAATAAAGTTGAAAAGAGCTCCAGATTGTAAGAATCTAAGCGAGGGTTAATTAAAATTAGACTTCTACAGTCTAAGTCTTTTAAAAGAAGATTGTAAGGTAGTAACCTTTTTTTAAAATCAATAATATTATAATGTTGATTCACGATATCAGCATCCTGATTGTAAAACTTTACTATAGAGGGAAATGTTTGTTTGACCTCTTCTTCGACTTCCGAAGTCATTCTATTTGTTCCGGTATTAGTCATAGTTTTTAATTGTACGTTTATCACGCTATATCCAAAAGAACAAAACGCTTCTGTAAGCGCTTTTAACAACATTAGTTTTCGAAACCTTCTTATTATGATTATTGGCGGTTTTGTTAAATTTTCTTGTTGAGAAACGCTAGATTTAGTTAAAGTGCACTTTTTTATAGAAATCATCGAAAAATGAGTGTTAATATCAGGGTGTCTATCAATTCTCCGAATCGTTGAAGCATTTGAAAAAAAAAATCTCCATCGATAGGCCTCTTTAAGCACCTTCACTCCAATTAGCAGCAGAATTAATAATGTAATTATGATGATATCAACGGTAATCCAATCTACTTGAAATATATTAAATCTCATAATATTTTAAACATAGTTTTTATATTAATCTACAACTTCCTTAATCCAATCTAAATATTTTTCTGATCCCTTTTCGATTTTGAAAGCAACACATTCAGGATTCGAATAACTATGAATTTCTCTGACTTTTTGAATTATCAAATCGCATTTTTTTTCAGTGGTCTTAATAATTAATAACATTTCATTTTCTCTTTCTATATTTCCTTTCCATCTATAAATTGAAATTACATTTTGAATTATGTTAACGCACGCCGCTAACTTGCTTTCAACCAAGATATTTGCTATTTTTTTACCCTCTTCAATATTTGGAACCGTAACTAAAAAAATATAATAATCCATTTAATTCCCTTAATAATATTCAATAATAATTTATAATGCAATTATGAATTTCAATTTATTTAAGAAATCAGCTCTTCCTCCTAAACATAAATTTCTTAATATTTATGTATAAATTGTCAAAAAGTACGATTAATAATGAAGCTAAAGAAAGAAATTTTTATTTTTCCCTAAAAGCAAATTAATAAATATTTATAGTGTTATTATAAATAAAAATATCTTTCTAGTAAAACATACTAAAAAAATACTCATTCAAAGGTGTTATAGGAACTATTTTACACAATGTTTACCTTATTCATCAGCATACGGGCATTTGCCTTATTCATAGAAAGTACGGAACAATTGAATTTAATCAAGATCTTGTATCTGGATTTTTAACGGCACTTAAAGATTTCTCAGTGGAATTTTCGAAAGGATCAGGTGAATTGAAGGTGATAGATATGCAAATTTTCTATTTATTGTTGGTTTTTAAAGATGGCATATTGTGTACGGCAGCAGCAGACAAGAATGATGATGCTAAGATTACACACAAAGCTTTAAGTGACATCATTGATAAGTTTACGGTAAATTTTAGTGAAATAATAAGTAATTGGTCAGGGGATGTTAGAATTTTTAAGGGATTTGAACAATTCATAGACAAAGTTCTAAAAGATGGTAGAATTGCTGAGATTCCACTAAAAATACCTATATTGAAGATTTTTGAGAAGGATTTTCTCAAATCCCAGAAGCTCCTTGAGAAGAAAGGATTAGTTCTTTCGGAAGAAGATTTACGAAAGGTTCAGAACCAGAAGCCTGCATGGACATCGAAGCGCCTTCCCTCTCAAGTGATTATCCAAGGCTTTCTAAACAAGGAGCAATATAAAATCGCGCATTTAGCTGATGGATTTCACACCGTAGCGGATATAGCTGAGGAAGCGGGCGTACCAAAGGCAGAGATTAATGTCATCATTGACGATTTGGACGATCTAGGTCTTTTAAATTTTATCGATATTAAATAAACACCCTTTTGCGTTTTTTAGTTTGTTTTTTAAAGTTTTAATGATATAATAGAAAGGAATTCACTTTTTTCTCAGTTTATTGATTAAAATCGTGTTAAGACGATTAATCATAAGATTTATGAAAATGTTATCACTAGTACAGATAATATGAACGTGAATAAAGTTGCCGATAACATCTATGAAATTCCGCAAAAAGCATTAATGGCGCGAGTAGAAGGTAAAATCGAAAAGTTTCAAATGAATGTGCCTGTGCGTATTTATGCTAACGCTTATATCTTAGAAAAGATTAAAAATGACAGAACGCTTGATCAAATTTGTAATGTTGCGTGTCTCCCCGGCATTCAGAAGCACGCTATCGCTCTTTCTGATGCTCATCAAGGTTATGGGTTTTGTATAGGAGGTGTTGCTGGAACAGATGCCGAGACAGGCATGATATCACCGGGAGGAGTAGGTTACGATATAAATTGCGGTGTAAGATTGTTAAGAACAAATCTTCAGTTTGAAGAAGTAAAAAAATCGATTCCGAGTTTATTAAACACTATTTTTCACAATATTCCATCAGGATTAGGAAGTAAGGGAAAATTGAACATAAATTATTCGGAGTTAGACGATGTTTTGGATAATGGCTTAAATTGGGCACTTGACAACGATTATGCAATTAAAGAAGATATTGAACATTGTGAAGAAAATGGATTTTTGAAAAACGCCGATTCGACGTTAATTTCCCAAAAAGCTAAGCAAAGAGCGATAAAGCAATTAGGCTCATTAGGAAGTGGTAATCATTTTCTTGAAATTCAAAAAGTAGATACTATTTATAACGAAAGTATTGCTAAAAAACTAGGAATTTTTAATAAAGATCAAGTAACAGTCATGGTTCATACTGGCTCTCGAGCTCTTGGTCATCAAGTATGCACAGATTCTTTGCGAAATGTCGAACAGGCAATGAAAAAATATAAAATAAAAGTTCCAGATCGAGAATTGGCGTGTGTTCCAGCTAATACTCCAGAAGCAGTAAAATATTTACAAAGCATGGCATGTGCGGCAAATTTTGGTTTTAATAATCGTCAATTAATTACGCATTGGCTACGAGAATCTTTCCAAGAGCATTTTAAAAAGAGTATAGACAATCTGGATTTTAATTTGATTTATGGTGTTTGCCATAATATCTTAAAAATTGAAGAACATGAAGTAGACGGAAAAAAAATGAAGTTAAATGTTCACAGAAAAGGGGCGACTAGAGCGTTTCCACCAGGGCATCCAGATCTGCCTATTGATTATAAAGGTATTGGTCAACCTGCTTTAATCCCAGGTACTATGGGATCGGCTTCCTATCTGTGCGTTGGAAGACCAAAAGCCATGGATCTTTCTTTTGGATCTACCGCTCATGGATCTGGTCGAGTAATGTCAAGGTCTAAGGCTACAAAACTATACTGGGGTTCGAAGATTAAAGAAGATTTAAATAAAAGAGGAATTGTAGTAAAAGCTGCTTCTCCTAAAATTATTGCTGAAGAAGCTCCGGGGGCATATAAAGATATAGATCAAGTAGTGCAAGTAAGTCACGATCTTGGAATCGTTGAAAAAATAGTAAGATTAGTTCCAATAGGGGTTGTAAAGGGTTAATTTTTCTTTTCTCCTAAAATAAATTTTGATAAAAAATGAAAATAAAAATATGACTACTTAAAGTAGTTTTATGCCAACGGAAATATTTCTGCAGTTCCAGGTATTAAAATCCCCCTTTTAATCTAATTATATTTAAAAATGATTAACACTGATAATGATCTAAACTCAACTAATTTAGAAACAAGATAAGTAAGCCTAAATAAACAGATTAAATTTTTAATTAAATATCGAATACTATATCTATTAATGTGCTATCATGTTTTTCTTCAATATTTAAGAAAGAATAAGTTATAGCCTTAACTTCAATTCCAATTTCGTGCTTAGCAAAATCGAATTTTTCGCCTTTGAGAGTGGCTTTAAGTTTATAATTGTCGTTGTATTTTTCAATTTTAGTTATATGTATTTTACTAAAAACAAGCTCATGTACATCAAAAATATACAAAAATTCAGAGAGAAAATCAACTAAAAGGGCTTTTTTGTCCATTGATTCAATGATTATTTTTTTTTCGATTTTAGGAGTTATAATTTTTAAATTTGGTGTTATAGTCGCCATTAAACTATAAGCTGCTTGCGAAAAAGCTTCTTCTAATGATGGTCCCCAACTTCTCACCTGAACATCTGCAGTATGCTCTCTAAACTCAAATCCGGCTTTTTTCATATGAATTGTATTATTTTCAGTATAGATTTACTTTAAATAGTCTTGTTTAAAAATAAATCTTTTGGTGGTCAATTTAATTTTCTTAGGAGTTTAAAATAGTAGGTCTGAATTCTTAATTATATGTTGAGTACGACTCATAATTCATTTATTGATGATTTGCTTTTTTATCAGAAATTATCCGTTATAAAGAAATTCTCAAATAAAGAACTATTACTCTTTCACTTCTTCTACGATTCTACTAAGATTTTCCCGAGAAATGTTATTATTATTAAAGATATTGTGTTTTTCTTTCTTGATAATGGAATGTATTTTGAAGCGAAATCAAAATTACCGTATCTAAGAAAGAAATTTCGAAGTAGGAGAATTGTGTTTGTTCGGGAAGAAAGTGTTTTAATTAATTTAGTTTTTGGTTTTTTCCCCGATCCATATATTCATAGAATAAGAATAGAAAGAAATCTTAACACTGGGCAGATCTTAATTATTGTAGGGTTTCTCTCCTTCGAAGAACGAGGAATAGCAATAGGTTGTAATGGTGATTATATAAAAGCTATAAATACTATCTTCGAAAGTTATGTTAAATTCGCAGATTACCAAGGGTTTCAAGTAAAAATTAAGTGTGAAGTTGTAAGTTTGTGAGAAACCTACCAGGGAACTTCTTTGATATTTACGAGATAAGCAATAGTATTAGCAATAAGGCTAACAGAGGGCGTCAGAATTAGGAGGAGTATTATAATATTAATATCAGGAATTAAGTAAAATCCTGGAAAAAAGATAGCAGGAATTATAGCAAAGATCAGAGCTCCTACAGCAAAATCTAATTGATCTACGACCCAAAAGGGAGCTCCGCTTTTTATATCAAATCTTCTTTTAAGAAATGAACCTGCTAAATCTCCAAAAGCAGCACCGTATGAGCAAAAGATAATCCTAAACAATATCATTAGTATTCCAATCGGTATTGGTCCACCTATAAAATAATATTCATAATAAAACATCTCAGAGTATAATATATATACTCCAGTTGAAGCTCCCTCTATTGGAATCTGTTGTATAGCAGGCCACAACAATAAAAATAATAAAAATAAACCGCAACTCAATGGAATACCAATATATAATGGTCCTTTAACAAATCCTGAAATGGTTTTATGATCTCCTAATATTCTGCGTCCATCACGCCAAAAGTTCCCCCCATCTATAGGTTTACCACCACCAACAATAACCATTCCTGCGTTTGAAAAATACGCGGGAACGATAAAAAGTACACTAAAAATAAGGGTTGCTAACCAATCAGCCCAGCTAAATAAGATAGAAATAACCAGAAAGTTAAAAAAGAGCAGACTCATGAAAAATATCGTCAAAAATATCGCAAGCCTTACATCTCTCCTATTAATATCTCCCTTTTTATTATGCGTTGACATAATAGTTCCTATGATTATAAAAATTAGATTGGTAAATTTTAGATTGAAATTAAATTTTTGCAAATATAATTAGTTCTACTAAACCCTTAATAATATTGCTTCCTAAATAATTATCTTTTAAAGTCCCGACAATAATATTATAAACTATCGATCTAATCGTAGCTAATCTGATAAATTGAGAATAACATATTAAAGCTTTAACAAATTATCTTTAGTTTTTCGATTAATAATCAAGTTTAAATATTGCGGAATCGAAATATTATTCTAGTGATCATTTCGAGTGGAAACAATGAATATGGTGGGATTAAGTGTTGACGAATCAAAATGATAAAGGTATGTATTCTTTTAACATTGATAAATTTTATCAAAATTATTTAAAGGGTCCAAAACTTTTTAAAAATAGGGAAGCTCTCGAACCATCATTTATTCCTAACGAATTACCACACCGAAACTCCGAGATAGAAAAAATTGCAGGCATAACAGCGTGTGCTTTAAAAGGAGATGTACCACCTAATCTCTTATGCTATGGGATGACAGGTACGGGGAAAACAGCAACTGTAAGATACATATCTCAAAAACTAGCTCAACACTGTACTAACAATCCACCTTGGTGGGTATACATCAATTGCACAGTAGTATCGACCCCCTACCGAATTTTGGCTCATATTTATAATACAATCGTTGGAAAAGAGAAAATTCCCGCAACTGGTTTACCCAAAGATGTTATACTGAAGAAATTACTTGGACTTTTGGATCAATTAATCAAAAACAGCATTTGTTTTCTTGTATTAGATGAAATCGATATTTTAATAGAGAAGAAAGGAGGAAATGAAATCCTCTATAATTTAACAAGGCTCAATGAAAATTTAGACTTATGTAGAACAAGTGTTATCGGAATATCTAATAAGTTGAAATTTATGGAATGCCTAGATTCGAGAGTTACTTCTAATTTAGAAGAAGAGGAGCCTATCGTTTTCCACCCTTATGACGCAAATCAATTGGCAGAAATACTCAAGCAAAGAGCTGAGATAGCATTTATTGAGGATGTCATTGATAATGGCGTAGTGAAGTTGTGTGCAGGTTTTGCTGCCAAAGAACACGGCGATGCAAGAAAAGCTCTTCAATTATTAAGAAAAGCAGGAGAGATTGCGGAAAGAAATCAAAGTAAGAAAATTACTGAAAATCATGTTGAAAAAGCTCAAAAAGATATAGATAAAGACCACATTGTTGAATATATCTTTTCAATGCCTCTTCAAACCCAATTAACTCTGACAGCAATTTACTTATTATCTAGATTTACCAAAGGACATGTAATCACCTCGGGAGACATATACGAAGTTCACTCAGAACTATCTAGCAAAATTCCGGGCTTGAAACAATTATCGCGTAGAAGAATTAGCGACTATATTAACGAACTAACTTTATCGGGAATAATTATTGCAAATACAAGGTCAATGGGGCATTATGGGCGAACTAAAATCATAAAACTTGATATCGAACGTGGGGTAGTAGAACGAGTATTATCCCAAAATAAAAAAATAAAAGATTATAAATTGTTAGATTATAAACCCATAATACTCCAAACCGACAAGGTTAAGATTAAGAATATCGTTTTTAAAAAATTAATTTAGATTACAAACTCCCACTTATTAATATCTTTAGCTATATTTTCAAGAAGAGTAGTTGCTCCTTTTTCATCCCTTTCTTTAAGTAGTAGAAATAATTTGGCTAAGTGTTTACAGAATTTTTTATTTTGAACTCTTTTGGTTTTAAAATCGTGACAATCGTGTTTTAAAACCTTTTCAATAGTGGAGATTTCAATAAGATAGGGAATTTTTCGAGAACCTTGAACTTCAGCTTTAATAATTTTACCTTGAGGCTCAATTATACGGAGTGTGATAGCACTATCTGAAACTAGCACGGCTCTATTGATAGTACCTGAATCTAAAAAAGCTTTTAATAATATATTGAACTTATTCGAATCATTTTTCTTAAATTTTTCTGTATATTGTGTTATACTCTTAGTTTTATTAACTTTTTTTGAAATTTCTACCCTTCTTTTTTTATGCCAATTCTTTAACTCAAGAGCTAAATCATCTGAAAGGCTAAGTTTGTTATTATCCCCTACTATTAGTAAACCGTTGTGAATTGCCTTCTTAATGAATTCTTTTGCATCCTTAGGAGAGAAGAGAAATAATTCGAAAGATATTTTGTAGGCTAAATCACTTGTAGATATAAATGGGAGTTCAATAATTTTCCAGATATAGAGAGTCATTTCAGAATAATTATTGCGCGGGATTGAGAAGTTTATTTTAATACACCTATTAATTAGTTAATTAGATAAATTTAATCGATTTTTTTAAAGTCTAATTGGAAATAATTCAATGAATCAAGTTCTATTATCGGTACAATACCAGGAGTGGGAATTATTCCAAAACTTCTCATAAAATCAGTTTGAGCTTGAAAACATCCAGAATTAACAAGTGTTACATTCCGATATTTTCCCATTCCATTAATGTGAATATGTCCAGTATGAAAAATATCTGGAATCTTATCTAACACAAGTAGATCGTTATTAATAGGAGCTATTTGTGTTTTTTCACCAAAAACTGGAGCAAGGTGTCTACAAATAAGAAACTCTTTCATAGTTTCAATAGGTTTGTTAATGTCTAAATCATGAATTAATCTATTTATATCATGCATACTTTCTCCATGATATATCAATGTATTAACATTGTGAGTTTTTATAATAGAAGGATTACCCAAACATTTAATTCCTAAATTTATTAATTCTTCACAATATTTTTTGGGTACCGCTGGTCGAGGTATTGCGTTTCTAACAGGTTCATGGTTGCCAGAAACATAAAAGACCTTAATATAATCAGGAATTTCTGATAATAGCTCTGAAGCTTTTTTGAACTGTTTAAAAATATCTGATATAATTAAATCTTCTTTTTGATTTGGATAAATACCTATACCATCAACTAAATCACCATTAATGACGAGATATTTTATTTTTGCAGCATTTTCTCTTAAAATCTTATTATTACTTTTCCCGTTTAAAAATTTTAGAAACTTGTTGAATAAATCTGCTTCAAATTCTTTACTTCCGATGTGAGTATCAGAGATTAATGCAATAGACAAAGGATCAGGAGAAAAATTTGGTTCAAAATCAGTTGGAATATCGATTTTTGAAATATAATTAGCAAAAATTATGCCTTTTCTTCCATCTTCACCAGGGTTATATGAACCCTTGACAAATAGCATCTGATCGTTGAAAGTTCTCTCAATAATATTGACATATTCCAAATTATTAGAGTTATTTTGAATTAAAACACTAATTTTTCCAGTTAAATCCTCTAAAGTTAGTAAAAAATTCCCTTTTTTGGTTTGACGCACTCCTTCCACTAAACCTACTGTAGAAATTTCTACACTACTTGATAATCTATAAATATTATTAATATTCGTTGCTGAGCTTGCTTCGGGTCTTTTTCTCATGAGATTTCGGAGTTTGTTGTATTTATCGAGTGTTAATTCGTAAAAATCTTCATATCCCCCGTTTGTATATAATTTCCCGGTAGGATCACTTATAATCTCAATTTGAAAATCGTAATCCTTTGCAACAGGTTTAAACGCAAAGGCTGACTTCGTCGATTCGTGGATTTTAGGTGTGTGTTTTTTTGATAGTGTTTTTATTACTGGCGAGGATTTAGGAATGTCACGGTTTATTATTTCAGGTATAGAAGGATTGACAATTTGTCCCACTTTCATAGGAACAACTTCTTGTTTGAAATTTTCTGCAATTGATTCATTTTGGCTAACATTGACCTTACTTTGAGCTTCCTCTTTCAAAGGCAGAGAAAGATGTTTAGTTAACGCTCGCTTTAAAGCTTTTTGTAATTCTTCATTTGATATTTCATTAACAACGGTTTCCGTTAAATGGCTTTTAAATGAAGGAATAAAGCTAGTTTCCTTAATAAGGATGTTTACCTTTTTCATCGGATTGTCGAGATTTAATACACACTCTAACATTTTGGGGCTAATGTTAATACCAGAATTAACTAATTTTTTTAGAATTACTTGTTTCTGCTCAGATATCTTGGTCTTCAAATCACTCTTATCCAGAATAGAATTATTATATTTATGAAATAATACAATTAAATTGTTTATTATTAAAGAACAAACAAATTTTTTTAAGTATTAGGAGGGTGTATCAATTCTCATACTTTCATTATAAACTGTAAATCTCCCCAAGTTCTTATAATACTGTTCAACTAACCTATTAATAAAATATTTTATTTTCGAAGTAAGAATTTAACTTTATGTATCTAGTTTTCTGTATAAACTGTATTTTAGTAACTATGAAGTGAGCTGTATTATGGTAGAAATGAGCGAAGAAACAGAGGAATATTTTTCTAACTTGCAAAAAGATGTAGATGAGTGTTACGAAATTGCTGAATTTGCTCGGCAAAAAGGGTTGGATCCTGAAATCTTCGTAGAATCTCCACAAGCTAAAGATTTGGCGGGAAGAGTTGAAAAACTCGTGGGCCCTTTAGGAGTTGCTAAATTAATAAGAAAATTAAAAAATTTAGGTAAATCTGAAGATGAAATAGTATTTCAAGTAGTTTCTGACATACTTGAGCAGAAAATTGGAATTATTGACTCCCTTGAAGAGAGAGTTGAGAGAGCAATACGAGTAGGACTTGCAATAAAAACGATGGGTGTTGTTAGTGCTCCACTTGAAGGGATTTCTAAAATTTTAATACGAGAGGATCGCCACCACAATAAATATCTGTCATTGTACTTTGCTGGACCTATTAGAGCTGCAGGAGGGACAACGGCCGCTTTATGTGTGTTAATAGCTGATTACGTTAGGAAAAAGTCAAATATACCAAAGTATGAAGCAACTGAGGGTGAAATCGGGAGGTACGTAGAAGAAGTAAAACTTTACGATAGAAGAGTACATTTACAATATCCTTCCTCAAATGATGAAATACGATTTGCTGTGGAGCATCTACCTGTGGAGATAAACGGAGATCCCACTGAAGACGAAGAAGTTTCTGCCTTTAGGAAACTTCCAAGAATCGAAACAAATAAGATAAGAGGTGGTGCCTGTTTAGTCTTAAACGATGGTATTCTACTTAAAGCTCCAAAACTTCTAAAGATTGCAAAAAGCATGAACTTGGAAGGTTGGGATTGGTTAGCAAAATTAAAAGACATCTCACAGAAAGGTGAGAAGAAAGTTAATATTGATACCACGGATAAAAACAGTAAGGTTGTTATTCCTCCTAATTCAAAATATGTTTCTGATGTTATCGCAGGTAGACCTGTATTTAGTCACCCTTCTGAAATTGGTGGGCATAGAATTCGATATGGAAGATCCCGAAACACGGGATTAGCTGCGGCAGGTATGAACCCTATAACAATGACATTATTAGATGATTTTATTGCAATTGGAACGCAATTAAGAATAGAAAGACCAGGAAAAAGCGCTAGTATCTGTCCGGTTAGCTCAATAGAACCCCCTATTGTAAAGTTGAAAAATGGGGCTGTAATGCAAATTTCAAATATGAAAATGGCAAAAGAATGTTTTCAGAACATTGAAAAAATTTTATTTTTGGGCGATATTCTTTTTGGGTTTGGTGAATTTTCTGAAAACAATCATAAATTAGTTCCTTCGGGTTATGTAGAAGAATGGTGGGCTCTAGAATTAGAGGAAGCTATACATGGTCAACAAAATCCTAGCGCAGAGCTGGCAAAATATATGGAAGATCCCTTTAATAATATTCCCTCTGCAAAAGAAGCTTTAAATATAGCGAAAAAATACAACATACCCCTTCATCCGAAGTATATTGACTTTTGGGGAAATATCTCAGGGGGAGAATTATTAATTCTAAGAGAAGCTTTAATTTCCGATTATAACGAGAGTAGCAACAGAATCAGTTTAAAAAATACTAAAGAACTTAAGGATATTTTAGAAAAAGCATTTATTTCTCACACGATTAATGATACTAAAATTTTATTAGATGTTCCTACAACAGAAATTTTCATAGCTATATTTGATTTGAAAAATAAAAAAGAACACGATCTAACTAAAGAAGATAATGTTTTTACACTTTTTTCTGCGTTTTGTCCTGTAGAAATTAGGAATAAAGCTCCAATTTTCATGGGAACTCGAATGGGACGACCTGAGAAATCCGAAAGAAAAAGCATGAAAGGCGTTCAGAGTTTATTTCCACTTAGTGACAAGGTGGGAAATACAAGATTAGTAGAGAAAGCGGTAGAACTTGAAAAAGTAAAAATTGACATTTGTAGAAAGAAATGTCCTAAATGTGACACCATTACTCCTTTTAACTTATGTCCTAATTGTGGAACGCATACAGAATTTCAGAAGATATGTCTTAAATGCAATAAATATTATCCTAAAAACGAAGAAAAATGTCATCAATGCGGGGGATTGCTTAATTTTTCTAAAGAAGCTTCCTTTAACATAAAAAATTATACACAATCTATTTCAAGTTCGCTAAATCTAGCTTTGCCAAATAAATTTAAGGGGATCCTTGGTTTAACTAATAAATTTAAAGTTCCAGAACCAATAGTTAAGGGAATATTGAGAGCTAAGAATGGATTAATGGTCTATAAAACTGCTGAAATCCGTTATGATGCTACTGATATTCCATTAACTCATTTCAAACCGAAAGAAATCAAGACACCAGTAAATAGATTAATAGAATTAGGATATGAAAAAGATTTTAAAAATAATGTTTTAACCAATCCTGATCAGATACTAGAACTTCAAGTGCAAGATGTCCTATTGTCAGATGATTGTGCTGACTATTTCGTGAGGGTAGCTAAATTTATTGACGATGAACTTGAGCATTTTTATAAAATGGATAAGTTTTACCAAGTTAGGACGAGAGAAGATCTTATAGGTCATCTAGTCGTAGGTCTAGCACCTCACACCAGTGCTGGAATTGTAGGAAGAATTATTGGTTTTAGCCCTGCTAGATCTATATATGCACATCCATTTTGGCACGCAGCAAAACGCAGAAACTGTGACGGAGATGAAGATGGTGTAATGCTTCTTTTAGATCCTCTACTAAATTTCTCTAGATACTATTTACCAAGTAAAATCGGTGGAAGAATGGACGCAACTCTCGTAATATCTTCTGTATTAGATCCAAATGAGATAGATAGCGAAGCTCATAATATAGATACTCTTTATAAATACCCCTTAGAGTTTTATGAGGCAACTCTGAACTACGCTATGCCCATAGAAATAGAAGATAAAATGAATTTAGTAAAAAAACGATTAGGAATGTTCGATCAATACATAAATCTTGGTTTTAACATCCCTACCAAAAATATTAACGAAGGACCTATTACTACAGCATATAAAACTTATATTACTATGGAAGAAAAAATCGACGCTCAATTGTATCTTGCTAAAATTATTAAAGCTGTTAACGAGAAAAAGGTTGCTGAAAAGATTTTATCTACTCATTTCAACCCTGATATCTTAGGAAATTTAAGAAAATTTGCATTACAGACTTTTAGATGTGTAAAATGTAATGAAAAATTCTCACGTCCACCACTTTCAAATGCGGGAAAGTGTCCAAAATGTGGTAATAAAGTAATTTTGACAGTTAATCGAGGAGGTATCGAAAAATATATCCCTAAAGCGCTGAAATTATGCAAAACTTTTAACTTAGATGAATATACAATTCAAAGAATGGAATTAATAGAAGAATATGTCGAAAGCCTTACTAATAATCCTAAGATAAAGCAACAGAAATTATCTAACTTCTTTTGAAGAAGAATATAATTTAGTCTTAAAGCAAATTACAGACTAAATAAAAAATGCAGGAGGAGGGATTCGAACCCTCGAACTCCTATGAGACTAGAGCCTCGGTCTAGCACCGTTGACCAGGCTTGGCAACTCCTGCAAAATATCTAAATAAAGAGCGGATAGTTTTTTATCAATTTTCTTGAACTTAATAGCATTAAAGAATAGAACCATTAAAAAATTTTTTTTTTATTTTCTTTGATTAGAAAATAGTGAAAGGAGTAGACACTAACTTTATTAATAGATATTTGCGAATATCTTAATGGTATCTATTTAACAAAATTTTTATTCATAAGTTTTAAATAATTATATAATTGGTTTGTTTAGATTTTGATTTAACAAGAAAAACGAATATGAGAAAGAATGCCGGTTGATACAAAAAAGTTGATGGCTTTACTCCAATGGTATAAACAGAGCTTGGGTGAAGATTTAGTTGCTGTGCTTGTTGTTAATAGAGACGGTTTGATCATGGATTCTTTAGTAGGGGCTTCAGAAAAATCGCTTGACGAAGAAATCATTGGGGGAGTAAGTGCTTTAGTTGAACCGGTATTAACTAGAATCACGGAAGAATTTAGTTCAGGATCGTTTGGAACGGGAACATTTGATACTGAAGAATATCGATTCATATTCTGCGAATCTGGACCAGAAGCTGTTTTAGTTACAGTTTTAAATTCTTTATCAGGAGTAGACGCGGTTTTCCCTTACGCATATTTAGCAGCTGAGAAGATTGCGCGTATAATGGATGGAAGAACTGTGAGTCCTGTTATCCCTAAATTAATTTCCGGACCGGGTGGAAATCAAATCCAGCGAAAAGTTGATAAAGTTCAAAAAGTTAAAATTAAATCTAAGGAATACGCTTTTAAATTAATTCTTGGAGGAGACGGAGCTGTTGGTAAGACAAGTATGGTACATCGATATGTAGAAAATGATTTTGCTAAAGACTATAAATCTACAATAGGGACTTCAATAATGAAAAAGGAATGCTCTTTTGAAGAGCTCGATAGCACGGTTAGGTTTATAATTTGGGATTTGGCGGGTCAAGCTCAGTTCAAACGGGTAAGACAGTCATATTTAGCTAATGCCGAAGCAGGAATTTTAGTCTATGACGTAACTAATCGAGTTAGTTTTGAAAGTATAGATAAAAATTGGTATATCGAGATTAAAAAAAGTTCTCCTAATATCGCACTTATATTAGTAGGGAATAAGATAGATTTAACAGAAGATAGAATTGTTTCATGCGAAGAGGGGGAATCACTAGCAGAGAACTTACAGTTAACGTATATTGAAACATCTGCTAAGACGGGAGAGAACATAAATGACGCTTTCAAAATGCTCGCTCTACACATTATTAAAAGGTATATAGAAACGCAGGATGTATAAATGGAGCCTCTGGGGGGAGTTGAACCCCCGATCTACTGATGATTCGAATCAATTAATTTTACGAATCAGTTGCTCTACGACTAAGCCACAAAGGCTAGTAATTGAATATTATAAATATAAATTTTAAAAAATTATAAAATTTTCTAATGAATGAAAACGATATCGTTAGTGCAATCGGAGAAGTAAAACTAATCCACATAATAGAAGATATAATTCTAAAAAAGACGGGTAAAGAATTAGTTAGAGACGATTCCTTTTTTTTTAAGATTGAAAATAGGAAAGATACCTATGATCTTGTTCTTAACTCGGATATGTTTAATGCCACAACGGACGCCCCTATCCAAATGAATTTTTATCAGATGGGAAGAAAATCTGTTCTCATGAATATTAGTGATCTCGTCGTTAAGGGTGTAAAACCTGAAGGGATTATTGTTTCTTTAGGGCTCCCGGAAGAATTAAAAATCGTAGATTTTAAAAGTTTAATTGAGGGCATTGTTGATTACTCTAAAGCATGGAATTTAAATTACATTGGTGGAGATATTAATTCCACAAGTGACCTTATCATTAATCCGACCGTTTTTGGTTTTAAGAAGCGTAATAAAATAATTTATCGAAAAGGCGTAAAACCGGGTAATTTTGTTGTAATAAACAAGAAATTTGGTTTAACCGGAGTAGGTTTTGATATTATTTTAAACAAAAAAGGGCGGTTAGAAGATTTTTCTGAATATGAAAAAGCAATAAATAGTGTGTTAGAACCGAACGAAATAGGAATAGAAGGAATTCTTCTGGCCGATAACGAATTAGCTACGGGTAGTATTGATTCTTCAGATGGCTTATCGAAATCTTTGAATGATTTGATGTTGTCAATATCCGATTTGGGTTTTGAAATCGAATTCGATGATAGGTTAATTCATCCAGACGCTTTACGATATTCTAGAGAATTCCCGGTTTCACTTGAAAAATTAGTTTTTGGTGCGGGAGAGGAATTTATTCATCTTTTTACAATTGATAGAAAAAACTTTGAGGTTGCTCAAAAGTTAGTGTCTTCTAAAGGGGGGAAATTGATTAAAGTTGGAAAAGTTATTCCTGAGGAAAAAATCTATTATTTAAAAGAAGGTAAAAGGATTCAACTAAAAAATCAAGGATATGAACATTTCAAATAATTTTACTTAAGGAAATCACTCTATGTATGTAGAACATACATGATTACAGAAAAAGTTATAAATTATTCTAGATTTGATCTATTACGATTTTACTTAAGCATTTTTTCACAGATAATTAACAAGTGGTCTTAGTAAAATTCTCGAATAAAGGGCCATTAGCGCAGAAAAAGTGCGCGATTAGCGCCTTTTGTGTAAGCAGGTAGCGCAGCAGGCTTTTAACCTGAAGGTCGTGGGTTCGATTCCCACATGGCCCGTTTATTCGTTCTTTTCAAAATTTTTTGAAATGAAACTTGGAATCGGAGCATAACTCTTTTTTAAAAGTATGTTTGTCTTTTGTTTAAATTGATTTATAATTTCATCTTGAATTGAACTCAGATTATATCTATCAAATCCATTTATCTCTTTTATAATTATTAGAATGATTTCATTTTTTTCCGAGATTTTTCTCTTCTTCTTATCTCGAGCTTGCTGTATAAGAAACCGGTTTAAATTAACTCCATGAACTTGATTTGGGAATTGATCATGTTGAATTCCATCGTATTCAAAAGCAATTTTATAGGTTTTATGGTTCAGAATAACATTATCATTAAAACCATCATATTTTAATCTACCTCCCAGATCTCCATGGACACCCAAAGCTTTTTTTAAAGTTGTTTCCGGAAATTTGAGATTAAATAATCTTTCCAAAAAATACCGAGTTACTCTTTCACATAATTTTGATTGACACTTTGGGCACCATCTATTGTTATAAAGAATGTCATTAACTCTAACTCTAAACTTATAATATTTTTCACATGATAAATTAATATATCTCAGAGTTGGCGATTGTCTTTGACTATAGAATTCTTCTTCTTTTGTAATAATTCTACCTCTTCTTTCTAAAATCTTAATTTTAATATCTAAATATGTTATTGAATTAATTTGACGAGATTTTGAACTCCATATAATATTAAACAGATTTTCAGCAGAATTTTCACCAAATTTTTTTGTCAGAAATTCTCGGATCCATCTATTTACTAATGTTCGAGCTAATCCTAATGATTTTGCAATGCTTCTAATGCTCTTCACTTGAGAAATATCGGGATAATGCTGCAATTCCAATTCTAATTCATTAAATAATAATGCTTTTTTTAAATCAATTGAATTCATACATTTTCAATATCTTATTCTATAATTATAAGTAAAGAGATTAGAGATTTATCAATATAGGTTCCAGAATTATGACAAACATTAAGTTTTTAACCTGAAGGTCTTGGGTTCGATACACTCATTCGTTAAGAATCGTTGGGAATACCCCATATGGCCCGTATTTTTTTGTGAATAATGTCGGTTTTGAGTTTAAAAGTTAAAAAATATTCTAAAATTTTCTAGGTTTTTCGTAAACAATAACGATAAAAATTAATTTCGCTGAAAATTAACAATTACAATAAAACTCTTTTCAACTAAAGTTGCATGCCCAATTCAGAATTTAAATTACCATCTGATGAATCAGAACAATTATTAGTGAAGTCTCAAGACACAGCAAATACAAATTATGGGTGTGATCCTAATAATAGAGAGATTAAGGATCTCTTAAATTATGGAGTTATAAATTTAGACAAACCTAGTGGTCCTACGAGCCACGAAGTAGTCTCTTGGGCGCGAAAAATTTTAGATATTGATAACGCAGGGCACGGAGGAACTTTAGATCCAAAAGTAACAGGGATATTGCCTTGCGCCCTTGGAAAAGCCACTCGAGTTTTATCTGCTTTATTAAATGCAGGTAAAGAATATGTTGGAGTTATGTATTTACACGAACCTGTTACGCCGAAAAAAATAGACAAAGTATTCAATATATTCACGGGCAAAATTTATCAAACTCCTCCCATAAAATCCTCTGTAGTAAGAAGATTAAGAATAAGGGAGATATACTACGCAAGCGTGCTTGAAGTTAATAGCAATCACGTTTTATTTAAAGTTGGGTGCGAAGCAGGAACCTACATTCGAAAGTTATGTTTTGATATAGGAGAAGCCTTGTGTTCTGGAGCCCATATGTTGGAGCTAAGGAGAACTAGAGTTGGGCATTTTAAAGAAGATGAGAGTTTAATCAGCCTTCAAAATCTAAAAGACTCCTACTCTTTATACAAGGATGAGGGTGAAGAGTTCTATTTGCGAAAAACTATATCACCTATGGAAAAAATTGTTTCCCACTTGCCTAAAATTTATGTGAGAGACACTGCCGTTGATGCGCTTTGCCATGGCGCCGATTTAGCTGCTGCTGGAGTCTGTTATATTGATGCCAGAATTAAACCGGGTCTACAGATTGTATATATGACCCTGAAAAAAGAATTAATTGGATTTGGTATAGCAAGTTTAGATGCAATGAAGATTTACAAAGCGAAGTCGGGTATTGTCGCAAAAACAAATAAGGTATTCATGGAAAGGGGATTATACCCTAGATGGGATGAAATCAAAAATAAATAAGAATAAGCTCAGTAAATATGGATAAAAAGAACCAGCATTACTCAACCAAATTTCCTGATGTCAGAGTTAAAGTACATTCCGTTCCAGAAAGTTTAAAACACCACTTATATCTTTTTAAAACGATTACGGGAATATTCTCGTTCAAAAAACTAGATTTAGGAACCAAAGTTTTTATAGAACACATGAAAATTCCAGAAGAAAAAGGCGTGTTTCTTGATCTGGGATGTGGATATGGTCCGATTGGGATTGTATTAGCATATTTAACGCCCAAAAGTACCGTATATTTAACCGACATTAATAAAAGAGCGCTCTGGTGTGTTAGGGAAAACATTAAATATAATTTGTCAGAAAGATCAGGCAAAGTAATAGTTTTAGAGGGAAGTTATTTTAAACCCTTCGAAGATAAGAGCGTTAAATTTGATGGGATATATATGAATCCGCCCTTACGTAGTGGTAGACGAGAATTTCTCACTTTATGTGAGGTCATACCTCGATATTTAAAAGCCAAGGGTTTATTTCAATTTGTCATAAAAAAGAAAATGGGAGCAGAATATATACATACCTATTTGAAAAAGCATTTTTCAGAGTTGTTTGAAATAATTGAGGTGACTTTTAAGAGATCTGGATACTGGATTTTCTGTTTGATATCATTCTAGATTTTTTAAAGTTTTAGAATCGTCTTTATTATCAGTTTTCTATTTTCCAACTAAAATAAAAGAAGAGATTTTGAGTAAAAATGGTAAATTTTTTTAGAAATCGAATATTTTATGCAATAATTAGCGAGGAAAGAGGCTTTTTTTTTGACTAAGAAAAGGAAAATAGATGTACTACTTCATGAACTAGTCCCTAAACATTACCTTCTGACAAAAGAAGAATCACAAAATTTATTAGAGAAATATCAGATAAATATTTCTGACTTACCTCAAATGTTTGAAAAGGACCCAGTGTCGATAGCAATTGGCGCAAAAGAGGGAGATATTGTAAAAATTGTTCGGGAATCCCATACAACTGTAAAAAATATAGATTATTATCGTTACATCAAAAAAGAAAAAGTATAGTAAATCTCTTTTATTAAAAATAATATTCCAATAGGTTAATTAAAATTGAGTTCTGAAAAATTATCTAATAGTAGTAAATGGGTTGTGTTAAAAAGCTTATTTGACGAAAAAGGTTTAGTACGCCAACATCTCGATTCTTATAATAATTTTATAGAAGAAGAGATGCAAAGCATAGTTGATGAATCGAGTGAAGTAATACCGGATATTCCCGGATTTAAAATCAATTTTGGTAAAATTAAAGTTGGAGTTCCAAAAGTTAGAGAAGCAGATGGAGCTACAATGGAAATTACACCCATTGAAGCTAGGATACGGGAGTTAAGCTACGCTGCCGATATTACCTTAGAAATGACACCTATAACTATTGATGAACGAACTCAAAGGGAAGAGGCGGAAGAAATCCTTGACATCTATATTGGTAAAATACCAATTATGCTAAAAAGTTGCCGTTGCCCTTTGGAAAGTTTATCTGAACAAGAATTGATTAATAGAGGGGAAGACCCACTCGATCCTGGCGGATATTTTATTATTAACGGAACAGAACGGGTACTAGTAACGCAAGAAGATTTAGCACCTAATAGAATTCTCGCTGAAGAAGCTAGCCGAAGTTCCAGTGCAACGCACCAAGCAAAAGTGTTTTCAACAAGAAGTGGTTTTCGAGCACCAGTAACAATAGAAAGAAAAAAAGATGGAAACCTAAGAGTTTCTTTTCCTTCAGTTCCTGGTAAAATACCATTAGCAATCTTGATGCGTGCCTTGGGGTTACACTCTGATCGAGAAATCTTTGAAGCCATCTCCGAAAATGATGATATTCAAAAAGAATTAATCCCCGTCATAGATGTTGCTTCTGAAATTCAAGTTCTGAAAGATCCTGAGAAATCTCAACAAAACTCTTTAGACTATATTGGAAAAAGAGTAGCAATAGGACAAACAAAAGACTATCGTATTAGAAGAGCGCTTCAAGTTTTAGATCGATACTTATTACCTCATGTTGGAAATGCGGAGGAAGACCGCATTAAAAAAGCTTATTATTTAGGACAAATGGCTCAGAAGGTTATGGAACTTGCTTTAGGGTTTCGTGAGCCAGATGATAAAGATCATTACGCTAACAAAAGATTGAAATTAGCTGGTGAATTATTTACATCACTTTTCAGAGTTGCGTTTTTAAATCTTGTAAAAGACATAAAATATCAGTTAGAACGTACCGCCGTTCGAGGAAGAGCTCCTAATATTAAAACTGCTGTGAGAGCAGACGTAATAACTGAAAGAATAAGGCACGCTTTAGCAACGGGTAATTGGGTTGGTGGAAAAGCAGGAGTTAGTCAATTGTTAAACAGAACTAACCATGTGGCAACATTAAGTCATTTAAGAAGAGTCATATCTCCATTAAGTAGAAGTCAACCTCATTTTGAAGCAAGAGATTTACATCCTACCCAGTGGGGGAAGATCTGTCCTGCAGAAACCCCAGAAGGTCCAAATTGTGGTTTAGTTAAAAATTTAGGATTGGCTTCTATTATCTCAGTTGGTACAGACGAGAGAGTTATCGAGAATATTTTAATCGATCTCGGAGTAATTCCTATTAACGAAGTGAAAAACATAAAAGGAGAAAAAGTAAACGTTTTTCTTAACGGTAAATTAGTTGGTATTCATCAAAAATACAATCCTTTCACGAATCAACTTCGAGAGAAGAGACGAAAGGGTGAGATTGGTCAACACGTTAATATTGGTTATTATCACGATTCAAGAGAAATCCAGATAAATTGTGATGCTGGAAGAGCTACTAGACCACTATTTATAATAAAAAATAGCCAAATTCTTACCACAAATGAGGATATAGAGAAATTAAAGCAAGGTAAGTATACTTGGTCTGATTTGATTCAGAAAGGCGTTATAGAATATCTAGACGCTGAAGAGGAAGAAAACGCATTTATTGCGATGTTCGAAGAAGAAATTACCCATGAACATACTCATTTAGAAATTTCACCGGCAGCAATTCTTGGCATTTGCGCTTCCATTATTCCATTTCCTGAGCATAATCAGTCTCCAAGAAATACTTACGAAGCAGGAATGGTAAAGCAAGCACTAGGTCTGTTTGCTGCAAACATGCATTTAAGACTCGATACTCGCGGTCATACCCTTCATTACCCTCAACAACCTTTAGTGAAAACGAGCCCAATGGAAATTATTGGTATTAATCGCCGACCAGCGGGTCAAAATTTCATAATAGGAATGATGAGTTTTGAAGGATATAATATTGAGGATGCGATTATTATAAACAAAGCGTCAATAGAACGCGGATTAGCACGTTCTCACTTCTTTAGAACTTACGATGCTGAAGAGAGGAAATATCCAGGAGGAGAATTAGACAAATTCGAGATTCCAGAGAGAGGAGTAAGAGGATTCAAATCTGCTGAATCTTATAGGTTGCTTTCTGAAGAAGATGGAATTATCGAACCCGAAACGGCTGTTAACGGCGGTGATGTTCTTATTGGACGTACATCTCCCCCACGATTTATTAAATCTTACGAAGAATTTGAATTGATGCAACCAAATAGACGGGAAACCTCTAAAAATATGCGTCACAATGAAAAAGGGATTGTAGATACAGTAATCATATCTGAGACTGTGGATGGAAATAAATTAGTTAAGATTAAAGTTAGAGATTTACGAATTCCAGAGTTGGGAGATAAATTTTCTTCCAGGCATGGTCAGAAGGGAGTACTTGGTCTCGTCCAACCCGCAGAAGACATGCCCTTCACTTCAAATGGAGTAGTTCCAGATATTATCGTAAATCCTCATGCTATGCCATCGAGAATGACTTTAGGACAATTATTTGAGGGTATTAGCGGTAAAATCGCTTGCACAACGGGGAAGTTAGGCGACGCTACGGCGTTCGAGTGGAAAGATATCACGAAACTTCAAGAGCAATTAGTAGAAGCAGGCTTTGAATTTAATGGAAGAGAGGTGATGTATAACGGTATTACCGGTAAAAAATACGAAGCAGGGATTTATTGCGCGCCTATTTATTATCAAAAATTGCACCATCTCGTTGCAGATAAACTTCATGCTCGAGCGAGAGGACCCGTTCAAATCTTAACGAGACAACCTACAGAAGGTAGAGCAAGAGAAGGGGGATTAAGGTTTGGTGAGATGGAAAGAGATTGCTTAGTTGGCCATGGATCGGCACTATTATTAAAGGAGAGACTACTCGATGAGTCTGATCGAACAGTGATTTTAGTTTGTGAAAAATGTGGGCTTTTAGCAGTGTACGATCGCAACAGAGATAAGAGATACTGCCCTGTATGTGGAGAAAGCACTGTGATATCTAAAGTAGTATGTTCTTATGCCTTTAAACTTTTATTACAAGAAATGATGTCTCTTGGATTGGCTCCGAGACTTAAATTAAAAGAAAAAATATAAGTTACTTATTCTTTTTTACATTCTTTTTTATTGGTTAAAAAAACGAGCTTAGATTACATTTGTGAAGTAAAAAAAAAAAAAAAATTTTAAATTCCAAATCCCAAGAAGTTATACAGCTCTGGTATCATAGTATAGAGAAGGAACAGGAAAAACAGGGTCAATAAGGCTATCCATACTGCCTGATCCCAAGGAATACTGATGAAAAATTTGGCTAATACTAAAATTAATAGAAATCCTATGATTGGTGTTAACTGAATTAAGTGGTTTCTTCCACTAAAATCAATAAGGCCACCGACGACTGAGAGCACTGAATTCACGGCACCCAAGATTATTGGTAATATCAAAACAAAGATCAGGGCTAAGATGATGATAACAAACTTTTTATCAGAAGCTTTAGTTTTCGATGCTATAAGTAATACCGCAATGTATAGTATCAAGGCGACAAGTACGGTTGCTAAAATTAACCATAGAATAAACATTAAGGTAGAATCTAGTTGAAATAACATTTTTATTGCTCCAATTAAATATATTAAGTAAGTTTATATTTAGAATTAAGAAAGACATATTCTCACTCTTTTATAAATATTTTTCATATTTTTTATTGAATTTATTGGAAATTAGGAGAACGGTAAAAAGTGTCAATAATATAAGAGAAGAGAAAGTGATATCCGATTTTACTCATAATTTGGGTAGAAATTTTTACGAGTTTTATTAAATCCCAAATGTAATAAGGAAGAAGTGAAACGCAAACCCTAATAAAATTGCAGCAATGCTAATTGATATAATCGAGAGTTTTATTGATAATTCTCTTCCATATCTCGTATAAACGATTAAAATAGCCAAAGAAAAGAATCCTATGAAGAGAAAAATCCACGCTAAGACCCAAATAGTTATTGAAGGAACTTGAAAATCATCGATCTGCAGATATAAAAATAACATAAATAATCGTAACTTGTTTTTATGGTTTAAGTAATATCTTATCTTTTATTTTTTTTTAACTTTATTAATCTGATTTCATATATGTCGCCATGAGATAAAATTGTTAATATTTTTCATGGAAATTTTGAAGAATCGTAGATCTTCTTTGCGGTCTTTAGGTATTTTATGAGGTATGGTAAGCCATTGAACTTTATTTCAAGAAAATTAACGAATTCTTGAAATTCTAATTTTCTATGAAGATCTCCGTTTCTAAGTAAAGAAAAAATAAAAAATATAAAGTTTTTCATTAGAATCTTAAATTCAGTAGAAAACTTATTAGTTCTCCTAAAATTTATAGATTCCCTCATAAAATGCAGCATATTTTTTTTTATTTTATCTTCAATGTGTAAATGTTCTATATGATTTGATATATTAAGAACAGAAGTTAAATAATAGCTTTTATCGAAATATTTACAAAAATAGAATCCGAATTTGAACACAGCCTTAGTAAATTCTCTCTTGGAATCTAAAATTTTTTGGGGAGATTTACTTTCTTTGAGGCTTTTATCTAGATGGTAAAGGCTTCTCACGAAAATATCGTCGAAATCATACTTAAGTTCAGATATCTTAGGAAGCTGATTTCTTATGTCTTTGCCATATAGGAGTTGGGAGTTTTCTTGACATTTCAAGTCTAAAATACTCCACTCATAATTAGCAAATGATTGGTGGACAAATACATCCTTTTCTTTTAATCCTTGTAATGTATTATATCCTAACCAAACATTAAAATTATCGACGTTTTTAGTTTCGTGTCGAACTTCTGTCCATTCGAGTTTAGGGATTTTATCGAAGGAGTTAACTATAACAATTACATCAATATCAGTGATTTTCCAATCAGATGGAAGTGTTATATCGAAACAGCTTCCTATACCGAACACACTAATGATGCTCTCTTTAAAACTATCCTCTAAGTAGGCGATGATCTTTGAAATTATACTATCTTTTGTTTTAATTTTGTTCACAATTTATTGCTTAAATTAAAATTTAAAGTTATGTTCTATTTATAATATCATTATTTAGATTTATATTATTAGAGAAATAATATTACGAGTTAAAATGCATTTTATAACTAAGTTAATCGAAACTCCAAAATTAGACGATCCTGCTAAAGAACACATGAGAATCCATAGACATTTCTACAGATATTCTAAAGGAGATTTTATCGGTCCTGCTTTAAAAATTACTAAAACAAGTGGAAAAATAACACTTAAAGGAACTCATGAATACGAAGATTTAATCTTAGAGCTTGTTGTGAAATCCTTATCTAATGCTCAAGCTGATATTGAAATTAAAGGAAAATTGATTACTGGAAGAGATTTAAAAGATACGATATCAAATCTAGGTTTAAACTGGGATTTGAAAAAATCTACAGGTAAAACGCAAAATTACAAAGCTGAAATAGTAGACCAAATCAATAAAAGTCTGTTACTTCAAGCCCTAGAAGTATTTAGAGAAAACAGCTATCTGCTGTTGTCTTTCGTGATTAATCCCAATTGTAAGGTTACGACCAAAAAAAACATACCACAACCATCCAAAAAAAAAGTTGAAGACGACGATGTGAGCAAAAGAATTCAATTTTGTACTGGTGTACTTAGTAATACAGATGCTAATCTAAAGATGGTGCTAGATTTAACTATTCCTGAATTTATATCTGATATCCCTGCAAATTGGAAGACCTTTACCGTATTTAATAATTATATAATAAAAGAGATTGAGATTCCTTCAAATATCAAGGATTCTCGTTTATTAAGAATCATGGCTATACGAAAAGGAAAAATGTTTCGATCAATTGACATTAACGGTGAAAAAATAGAAAAACAATACTCAATTGTAGTTTAATATTAAGCACACAAATTCTAATAAATTGAAATTCAAAAAATTTAATTTTAATGAATGTTTTACTTGGACAACGAATAGAAGAGATTAAGAAGATCAAGGATTATGAAGGAATTAAACCCTCTATTAAAGTCTTTTTTATATATATTAGGTGGCGATATAGCTATAGAAGTTGGAAATGAATTATTGAATTCAGAAGAAGATGATATAACTGATGAGGGTATTACTGAAAATATTAAGGCCCGCTTTAAAGGCGAAAACCCGGACATAAGTTTTGAAGAAAACGATGGAGAATTCTTAAAATTAAATACCGTACGAAAGACTTTATATAAGTTATATAGTGGAAAATTAGCTCAATTTAGAAGAATTCGTGATAAATCTACAGGCTGGTTTATATATTATTGGTGGCATGAATTTGACTTGTTTGAAGAAATTTTAACGGAAAAAAGGAGAATAATGGAGAATAAGCTAAGAGATAGATTAAATTTCGAAGAAAATAACTACTTCTTTGTTTGTAAAGATTGTAAAGATTCAAATAACCAATTCAATTTTGATAGAGGGTTTGAATTAAATTTCAGATGCCCAGATTGTGGAGGTCCATTAGAAGCTCAAGAAAATAAGGATTTAATTCATTTTCTAAAAGAAAAAATAGTTCTAATCGAAAATCTAGATTTATCTATAGATACAATAGTTTAATTACATCTCATATTTCGGCTAAGAGATTCGTTCTAAACAAAATTTAGCGTCTAATTTTATGGGTTACTACGATCTGACGTAATATTTTTGCAAATCTCTTAATACTATTAGTGTTTATTTCTTTTTCTTTTTAACATAGGCAATATCACCTAAAGAAGAGCCGCTAGCTTTTTTCATATACTGACTTTGTTTAGCACTTGGTTCAATTTCGTCGACTTGTTTAAGAAGTTTAATATTGTAGACATCTTCTATTTTTTTCGCTAACTTTATTGTAGGCTCAACTTTCCCAGCTTCAATTCTTCTTAAAAGTGAAGGTTTTTCGTTTAGTTTTTGAGCAAATTGATCTTGGTTCAGTCCGCGAGAATTACGAGCTTTTCTTATTCTTGCGACGTAATCATTGACAATTTCTACGCTCTCTTCGATTTCTCTAGACCGGACTACTTTTTTCACGGACGATTTAGGTTTAGGATATAATCTTTGGTTACTTGATGCAATTTTAGGCTTTAATTTGATTTTAACTCCAAATTGGGCACAACTTTGACACACAACGATTTTTGCCCCTTCTATTAAGACTTTTTCTCCTCTACCCCATATTTTTCCACCACATATGGGACATTCCTTCTCATATTCGTCTGCTAATTTTTTCGACATATAATAACATTATACTCAATAATTTCAAAGGAAAAGCACTATGAATAAGATCGGGATATAGAACTCTTATAATTTTTGGTTTTTAGCTACAACTCGTTATAAAATATAATACAAAAATTTTTTAAAACTACACTGCTTTCTGATATTAGCGTATTACCTTAAGTTTAAATGAATAAATTGTTATTATTAAATTAATTTAGTATCTTAATATTGATATATATAAAAGTTGGGGAATTTAATACTTGACTACGATTAAAGGAAAAGAAAGGAAGAAACAGGAAGAAACTAAAGATGAAGAATATTTAATCACTTATACAAGGCATTTAGAAAAAAGACTAAGAAATCTAGAAACAGAAAAGCAACTGTTAGATGCTGAACGTTTAAGATTAGAGCAAGAATTAAACAGTTTAAGAAATGAAATCGATAGATTAAGAGAACCTCCATTAGTTTCGGCAACTGTAATTGATATGCTAGAAGATACGGGAAAAGTTATAGTAAAAAGCTCCACTGGACCTAGTTTTGTTGTTAACCCCAGCAGAAAAGTCAAGAATGAAAACTTAACTCCAGGAATGCGAGTGGCTTTAAATCAAAGAACGTTTGCAATAATGGAAATTCTACCAACTAAATTAGATCCATTTGTTAAAGGAATGGAAGTCATAGATGAAATTCCAGATATCTCTTACGAGGATGTAGGCGGATTAAATGACCAAATACTAGAGGTGAGAGAAACTGTGGAATTACCGTTGTTAAAACCAGAGTTGTTTAAAAAAATTGGAATTGATCCTCCTAAAGGGGTTTTACTTTATGGTCCCCCCGGTACGGGTAAAACATTGGTAGCGAAAGCAGTTGCGCATGAAACCGAAGCTACATTTATAAGAATAATCGGTTCAGAGTTAGTGCAAAAGTTTATAGGAGAAGGTGCTCGATTAGTGCGAGAAATATTCAATTTGGCAAAACAAAAAGCCCCTACTATCTTATTTATTGACGAATTAGACGCAATTGGGTCTCAAAGATTAAAAATCGCAACATCAGGAGATAGAGAAGTTCAAAGGACTTTAATGCAATTATTAAGCGAATTAGATGGATTTGAACAAAGGGGAGACGTAAAAATAATTGGTGCGACTAATCGAATTGATATTTTAGATCCTGCTTTGCTAAGACCTGGTAGGTTTGACAGAATGATAGACTTTCCAATCCCTGATGAAGAAGCAAGATTATCGATCTTTAAAATCCACAGCAGATCTTTAACTATTGAAGGAGAGGTTAATTTTAAAAAGCTAGTTGAGTTAACTGAGGGTGCTACTGGAGCAGATATTAAAGCAATATGTACTGAAGCTGGAATGTTTGCAATAAGAAAAGATGCGGAACAAATAGTAAAAGATGATTTTATCGAAGCTGTCAATAAAGTAATGAATAAAATGAAAGATAAGGCTATTCAATCACGGATGTATTCCTAACCATCATTTTTACGAAATTTTACCTTTATTTTATTATTAATTGATACAGAAATCAAATTAATATGGAAACTAAACTGCTTTTTGCTTTAAGAAAAGTAAGGGCTATATCTGATTACCAATTTGGTCAGTCGATAACTGATATTCTGTTTGAAAATGAAAATGAAATTAATTTTAAATTTTCTAAAAACACTGGTAAAATTAAACATGTGTATGACAAAGACAAGCTAATCCTAAATTTAAGACCAACTAATGGATTTTTTACATTAAGTTTATTTTCCGCTGTTAAAATAATTAAAAGCATTCCACCGCTAAAATTAAGAGCGATAGTAATGAATGAAATATCAGAATTCATTAGAAAAGGGCGTAATGTCTTTTGTAAACATGTTATAGACATAGATGATAGTTTAAGACCCTCCGACGAGATTATTGTTGTTAATCAAGAAAACGAAATTTTAGCAATTGGAAAATTAGTGATCCCAGTCCCTTATGTTCGAAGTTTTAAAACTGGAATTGCGATTAAAGTTCGAAAAGGTACAGCTAAATCAAAATTATAAAAATTAATAGATAACTATAATATATATAGTTAAGAGTTGTTGAAAAAAATGGTTAAATTACCAAAGGAAATGCAAAAAAAGGAAAAAAGTAAACCAACGCGACCACAAGCAACAAAGAAGAGAGAAGGACAACAATTTGCTTCAAGACAGATGCGCCGTCGAATGCAACAGCAAGGAATTGATATGGAACCAATTAACGCTACGCGAGTAATAATTGAAGGTCCTGAAAATACTCTTGTAATCGATCAACCCGAAGTCGTTTTAATGAAACAAATGGGACAAGAGATTTATCAAATAATAGGAGATGCAGAAGAATATTCTGCAGGGGAGGTTCAAATAGGGGATACGGAAGAAGGAGAAAGAGAGGACGCAATAGTAGAATCTGAAGCTAAAACGGTTATTACTGAAAATGATATAATGTTAGTGGCAGCTCAAGCGAATGTAGATAAAGAAGAAGCGAATGCTGCGTTGATTGATAGTGAAGGAGATATTGCTAAAGCCATTTTATTTTTAAAAAATAAACCTTAATATCTTGAATTGTATTTGTAGAAAAAATAAGAATTAAGAATCATTGACCATTCAATTTTTTATAATTAGTACGGTAGAAAGATATGTCAAAAGTAAAGAAAAAGCCCACTCAGTCGCCGGGAGGATTATCCCAAGAAGAAATCGTATTTGAAAAAGTTATCAATTTTTCAGGTTGGATGTTTTTAATTGCTTTATTAGCTTTAATAAGCGCGTTTTTTATTTTTGACATGATACTCGACTTGATTGAACTAACATTAAATGCATCAACATTTACATTAATAATTTTCACTGGCACTAATGCAGCAATTAGCTTTGCCTTAGCAACTCGTGTTAAGAAAAACAGAGATCAAAAAAGGAAATTGTTTATAGATTGGCTTTTAGGTCAATTTATTTTTAGTATGATTGCAGTTTTTGTTATTGCCGCTTATCAATGGTAATTAGTTTTTATTTTCCTTTTGTGAACTGCGCAGATTTATTTATAATCTTCTCTTGGAGGATTAAACACGTCTATAACCTCTGAATCCTCCAATATTTTTGCCCCATGTTTTTCGTTTGATTCAAAAACATAACTATCTCCCTTTTTAGCCAAAAATTCTTCATTTTCGGTAAAAAATTGTAATTTTCCTTTAATTACATATCCGATTTGATGTTCCTGATGCGAATGAAGGGGGACTTCAGAATTTTCTTTAAGTAAAAAATGGCATAGCATCATATGCTCGTTATAGATTAGAGTTTTTCGATAAATTCCTGGCAACGCTTCTAAGGCTTTAACAGAACTTTTATTAACGGTATTTTTTCTCATTTTAAAAGCTTGAATAATCTGATTTCATCTATTTTTTCTTTAAATATACTCATATTCAATATTTTTTAAATTTTTCATTAATCGTTTGAAAATTACAAAACCAGTAAAGACGACAATTTTAAGTTTGCGAGTAAAATAACGAGGATATAGGTAATACGACTGGACTTTTAGGTGAAACTATGGAATTTTCTGTGGATTTCTAAACTGGTTTATTAGATTATGAATAGAAGGTTAATAGAATAAGTTTAAATTGGAAAATAAAATACATTTTTATATCAAAAGAGGCAAAGTATTAACGAGAATATATAATATTTTAAGCTAGTATTTCGGTCCATAAAACCGACAAAAATTCCTAATGTGTATTATGGTAAAATACCGATATCACTTAGGTGGAAAGAGCAAATTAAAAAAATAAATGATTAATATGGTTTTAACTCCAGAGTCTGAAACTATTAAAGAAAAAAAAATATTAGAAAGTGGATTTTTAAAAAGCCTACTACCAAGGGTTTCACGAACAGAAGGCGATGTCGTACCATTTGATCCAAAAAAAATAAAAGAAAGTATTATTAGTGAAACGGGATTAGATTTAGAATCCGCTAGCCGAATCACGCAGTTAGTTGTGAGGAGAATTATATCCTCTAACATTATATTTCTTTCAGGTCCACATATAAGAGAAATTGTGTGCTCTATATTATCAGAAGAACACTACGAAGACGAACGTAAGCTATACACTAGAATAGGTATGCCTTTAATGGATTACGAAGCGATATTAGAGAAAGGTGTCAATGAAAACGCTAATCAAGATCTAAATCCCGAGAGTATTCACCATTGGGCAGCAAATAGAATTTCTGACGAATATGCTCTTTTAAGGATTTTAAACTCAGAAGAAGCGCATGCTCATTTATACGGAGACATCCATGTACATATGCTAAGATATTTCGATTTAAGACCCTTTTGCGTTGATGGTAGTACTAAAATTCCAACATTTGATGGGAAATATTTATCTTTAAAAAAGGCGAAAGATTTTGATGTATATTTTGATAAAAATCAGGAATTTGTTAATATGTCATCAAAATCACTTTCATTATATACGCCTACGGGAATAAAAAAACTAAAATTTTTATCAAGAAAACCTTCAGATGATTATATCAATAAAATAACGACGAAAAGTGGAAAAGAAATTCTCCTTAGCGATGATCATCGTATAATGATCTTTAATGATTCAATTCCTAGTCAAATCTCCACAAAGAATCTAAAAATTGGAGATATATTATTGATTTTAAATAATAGTGTAATAAAAGGAGATCATTATGAACTAAATATTATTGAAGAACTAATTAAAAAGTGTCCTACAGACCTGTTAGAGAGTATATACGTGAAAGATCTAAGAAATTCTTTAATTTCAGTAAGACAGCGGTATTCTATGTCTTGGGATGATGTTTTTTGTAAAGCGGAAATCCTAAATTACCCAAGAAGTTGGGAAAGAGGAAGTCTTCCAATTCTAGAGGCAATTAAAATAATAAAAACATTCAATATTCCATTTTCTAATTTAGAATTGGGTATTATTGGGTCTCCTCTTTCAATTCCATCAATTTTAAAAATTAAAGAACCAATCTTAAGATTAATTGGATATTTTTTATCTGAGGGAAATTACAATATACAAGATAAACAGAATTATAATCTTGTTTTAACTAGCAAAGATCCTTATATACTTGCGGATATGGAGCGGGTTATTAAAGAAAGCTTTGAAACATATATCACTCCCAATTTTGTTGAAAATAAAGCACCACAATTATATTTTGGGGGGAAAATGATTTATCTATTGTTCAGATACGTTTTTGGAATTAAACCCTATAGCCATAAGAAGCAACTTAATGAAATTTTCTTGAATTTATCTGATCAAAATTTAAAACCATTATTATCTGCCCTCTACAGTGGAGATGGGCATATAATTTATAGGCCTGATAGATCAGATTGTGATATTACATATACCTCTAAATCAAAATCCTTAATTGACTTCTTAAGTATTGTTTTTGCTACTCATTCTATATATCATTATATTAAAGAAGAACATTATAAATATGAAATAAAGGGATATAAAGGTGAAGGTATACAGTATAGGCTAAAAATCTTTGGTGGCGATAATATTCTCAAATTCTCTAAATTGGTTGAATTTGCACAAATAAAAAAACAAAATAAATTAAAAAAGTATCTTAAAAACCATTCACCAAAATATTCTGAAAGAGAAACATATGATATTGTTAAATGCATTGAAAAAATTCATCCTACTTATCCATATTTATATGATTTCACCTTAGAAGGTAATGGAGACTGGCGCACTCATACTTTCTATGCAAATAATATCTTAATTCATAATTGTCAGGAATGGGATCCTCGTATGATTCTCGAACACGGACTTCCTCCCGTAAATAGTTGGGCACATTGTAGTAGGTCTGGTCCTGCAGGAAGCTTACGGGTGGCTGTAACCCATCTAGCTAAATGGTTAGGGACGATACAAGGAGAGTTTTCAGGCGGTCAGGGCTATGATTACTTAACTACGTTCCTCGCTCCTTATGCTAAAGGACTTACCGCTAGGGAAATCGAACAATCAATGCAATGCTTAATATTCGAAACAAACCAGATTTTTGCAGCGAGGGGAGGGCAAGTACCATTTACTTCAATTTCTTGTACTCCTACAGTACCTGAAGGTTTGTTATCCATTCAGGCTATTGGTCCCCACGGTAAAATTATTGGTAAATATGGTGATTTTAAAGAAGAGTGTCTAAAGCTTTTTGACGCTCTAACTGATGTTTATATCCATGGAGACTACGATGGAAAGCTATTTGCATTTCCAAAACACGAAATAAAGATTAAAAAAGAGTGGCTTAAAGAGTTCGAACCGTCTTACATTAAATTAATGGAAGAAGTTGCTAAGATGGGCACTCCATATTTTCTTAATATGTGCCCAGAATGGATGCCAGACGAAATTCATAGCCAATGTTGCCGTAAATTTTTAAGCGGTAATCAAATTATAAGCAGATGTGAATTAGACCCCGAAAAGAGGAAAAACGCTAATGTCTGGGAAAATTACGTCTCAATTGGTTCGCTTCAAAGCGTCAGTCTTAATTTACCTAGGTACGCTTACATGTCTGCTAACGAAGACGATTACTTTAGGATTTTAGATAAGAATATGGAGCTCTCTGCAAGAGTACTACTAAAAAAATGGAAATTGATGGAAAAACGCTTAAGAACGGGCCATCTACCCTTATGTAGCGGTAAAATAGATGGAGAGCCAATTTTTAACCTAAACGATCAGAATCTCTCTATTGGTTTTACTGGTTTAAACGAAGCCTTAAAAAGTCTGATTGGGTATGAATTGCACGAACACGACACCGCATACAATTTCGGTAAAAAAGTGTTAGAATATATGGTAGCAAAGTGTAATTCGATGACGGAAAGAGACGGAATTTCGTATTCTTTATGGCAACAACCCGGGGAATCCTCGAGTAACCGTTTTGCTAAGTTAGATTTAAAGCATTTTCCAAAAAAAGCAATTCCAATATCATCTGGTAACTCTGCTTATTACACAAATTCAGATCATATTCGTTACGATGCTAATATACCATTATCAAAGAGAATTCAATTACAAGCAGATTATCATCCAATTGTTGAAGGAGGAGTAATAACGCATATCTGGCTTGGTGAACAAAATCCAGACATTAACGGATTGTGGGAACTAACTAAAAATATATGCCTTAATACTAACACGGCTTATTTCGCTTACACAACCGATTTTACTTATTGCCCTCATTGTAGAAAAATGTTTCGAGGTGGGAGTTTTATCTGTCTTAATTGTCAATCTGGAGATGTTAAAGTATATTCAAGAGTTACAGGGTATTACAGCGAAGTAAATAGGTATAATCCGGGTAAGAAAGCAGAATGGGAATCTAGAAAAAGATATAATTTGTTTTCCTAATTCATTGACAATAAATAATGCAAATCTAACAAAAATTATTGTAGAAACTCTTACAAAAAATATTGCAAAAATATATTAATAATGCTCTACTCGGATTTTACAATTTTCTTTTTAATAAATTCGGGAATACAGTAAACTAGAAAAACTAAAGTTAAAAAATATTCAATGAATATTATGGTTCATAAAATTGAAGGTAAATTTAGAGTAATAGGTGTTCATTAAAATATAAAAAGATTAAAGATTCCAAAACTCTCTTTTATCTTGAAGTATATGGTTAACATGTTCTCTTAAAAACATAATCTGTTGCAGTTTTCGTATATCCCACTCCACGCATATATTTTTCTAAAAATTCTTCTGTTATTTCAATCTTCTTCTTAGGTATAAAATATTCTTCTAAATTTCGGGTGGAAAGAGTGAACTTTTTGTCTCGTTTGTTTATTACAGCACTAAATTCATAATCAGGCGATATAGAGGCCATACTTGCATCTCCATGGCTATTATTAACTACTAATATTCCACCAATTTTTAAATAGTGTCTGCAAGCGCGAGATATGAATCCTGCGTATTGGGATATTAATAAATCAAAGCTCTTCTTTTCCAATGGGAGTTCTTTGTTGTAATCTTCGCATATATATGAATAAAATGGCTCCTCGGAATAAATTTTTCTTTTATTTATATATTTAAAAACTTCATCTGAATCGAAAAATTTTTGAAGTTTCTTATATACATCGTTAAAAATAACTGCTGGAAATACAAATATTGGTGTAATATGTGCATAACTTCCAGGATATAGAGCTTTTTTAATCGAATACTCATCATTAAGCCGTTGGAATAATCCTAACCTTTCATCGTCCTTTTTTGAGTGATTTTTCTCATAAAGAGAAATAAATTTATCTTTCATTTTTCTTATTTAATCCTTTAATTTATTTTTCAAAATAGCTGTTTTAATACAGGGTATAAATTTAGATAGAATTTTGCAATATTTAATATAAGACTACCTAAAAATCATTATAAAATAAGGTTTTACTGCTGAAAATTTTGCAATTTTTTCAATAAATTACATATTCACTGTCAATAAATATTTGAGTATCTTACATTATTTATGAAAGAAAATTTATCGCTCAAAGAATTTCAACAAAAAATTGATGCTTGGATTTTAAATCATGGTGGCTATTGGCCTCCTCTTTCTATGTTCAGTGCGATAGTGGAAGAAGTTGGTGAATTAGCTAGAGAAATAAATTACCTTGAAGGATTCAAACCAAAAAAGTCTGACGAAAACGCAAGGAAAATAGGTGAAGAGCTCGCAGATGTTATTTTTGCGATATTATGTGTAGCTAATTATTATAAAATTGATATAAGCGAGGAACTAGGACTCGTTATTGAAAAATATACTAAGAGAGATTCAGAGCGGTTTGTTTAAGTATAAATTTTACCAATTTTATTAGAATTCTCCTAATATAAATCTTAATTTGTAAAACTTTAATTCTTATAAGCTTTTTATTTCTTAGAATTAATAGAAATTATAACATAATCAATTATTCAATGTAGTAGATGAAAGAAAACGGTTTAGAGAAACGAGATATACTTCATTTGCTGGAAAAAAAGCTTGAGAAAGATTTTTCCTACGATTCAGGCTCAATTTTAGGATCAATGTGCACAGAGCCATTAGATTTTGCTAAAGAAATCTATCTCAAATATATTTCTAAGAATTTAGGAGATCCCGGGTTATTCCCAGGCACTGCTGCATTGGAGGATGAACTAATCTCTGAAATTGGGGATTTGTTTGGAAATAAAAACATTATAGGAACATTTACTACTGGCGGGTCTGAAGCAAATTTGATAGCTATGAGGATCGCCAGAAATTTGCGATCTGATATTAAAAATCCGGAAGTCGTAGTTCCAATTTCTGCTCATATTTCTTTTGATAAAGCAGCTGATTTGTTAAACCTTAGACTGAGAAAGGTGAAATTATTAGAGAATTACGAAGTGGATTTAAATCATCTTGAAACATTAATTAATAAAAATACTTGTGCTATTGTCGGAGTTGCGGGCACAACTTCTTTGGGTTTAATTGACCCAATTGAAGATATAGGTACATTTATTGAAGGTAAAGATATTTTTTTTCACATTGATGCCGCATTCGGAGGTTTTGTTTTACCTTTTCTTAAAAGGTTAGGTTATCAGGTTCCTCCTTGGGATTTTTCGATAAACTCTGTAGATTCAATTACTGCTGATCCTCATAAAATGGGTTTAGGAATAATTCCTTCTGGCGGCATTTTTATTAAAGACTCTTCAATATTACAGAAAACGGGTTTTGAAATTCCTTATTTAGCGGGAGGATCATTTAAGCACTTTCATATTGTTGGGACTAGACCAGGAGGTCCAATCATAGCGTTTTGGGGAGTATTAAAGTATTTAGGAATTAAAGGTTTTAATGAAATAGTTTCGAAATGTATGGATAACACTAAATATTTAGCACAAAGGATCTCTGAAATTCGCGGGATAAAATTAGCTGCGGATCCTGTTATGAATGTGGTTGGGATCACCACGGAAAATGGAGATAGTATCTGTGAACTCGAAAAAGCGTTACGTCAGAATAATTGGATGTTAGGGAAATTCCTAGATTTTAATTTAGTTAGAGTTGTGATAATGCCGCACGTAAAGAGAGGACATTTATCTAATTTTGCCGGTGATTTAGAAAAAATTGTAAAAAAACTAAAATTATAATAAGTAAGAATTTAGTTTTTTATATATCCGTCTGAAATATATTTATTAGTCGGAAAGTAATTTAGTATTTTATATAAGATTATTAGGGTAAAATTCCTCTTTAGAACTGATTGGAGAATGGGAAAAGATAAAAAAAAAACATTTGGAATAAAAACTACCCGTTATTTTACGAAAAACTGCACTAACTGCATGTTTGAATACCCAAATTGGTTTACGAATTGCCCTAAATGCGGAACCGCGTGGGATGCTGCTAAAGCAGAAGAAGCTTTAGGGCAAAAGGGTATACAAAAAAAAACGATTAAAATTGTTGTTAAACTAACAGAAGATGATTTTAACAAAACTTTAGAAAGGGTTCTGCTCATATTTAGTGCTGATCGTGGAAAATCGTGGTATCGAATGCAAATGGAACACGAGTTAGATTATTTTATAGCAGAAATAGCTGAAGTTCCAATGGGTTCTATTATTATTTATTACATTGAGGTATTACTAGCTCATGGTGAAGTTATTATTGAAAATAACGAGGGAAATTATTTTCATTATGAAGTTGGCATTCCTATAGAAGAATCAGAAGGAAATCGACGATTTTCACAGCAAGATACGGTAAAGAGCGAATATAACGAACCACCAGATTTGGCGAGTAACTCAATACCAGAACCTAATATAAAATTAAACGATAATTTAAGCGAACCTTCGATTCAACCACCACCACAACCAAAAAGCTATCGTTTAGAGGACAATTTAACTATCTTTGGAAAGCTCCAAACTCAAATAGATCCAGATTTAAAAATATGTCCTTATTGTAATTCAAAGATCAAAAAATTGTGGAGCACTTGCCCCATCTGCGGTAAAAATCTTTAGAAGATTCAAATAAAAAAGATCTATTTCAATGTTTAAAAATTATAATTTATTACCGCATTTATTACAAAAAGCATAATCAGAGGATAAAATAGATCCACATTGTTCACAGATTAAAAGATCTTTAGATTTACTTTTTGGTTTTTCTTCTTCTACTTGTTGAGCAGACGTAAACGCTGTAAAAGAATTAGAGTTGGCTTCAACATCCGCTACATTAGGAATTATTCTTAATTTAGACGCCCCCTCTTCCTTAGTTTTCCTTTCTCCTGTAAAAGGCATAAAAGGAACGCTCTGACTCTGAGATTCTACTTCAGATCTTTGGCTAAGAGTTTGAAATAAGGAATCCATCCCAACTTTGGGTTTACTAACAGTAGGGAGTGATGACGGTTTGGTTTTTTTAGGTTCAGTTTGTTTTTCTTTTTTCGATTTTTTCATAGCTTTAATTAAATTCTCTTGTTTCTCCCGTTCTTCAGATATTTTTTTTTCCTTCTCAATCTTTGCTTTTTCTTTATCTTGCTTCTTTTGTTCCTTGTCTTTCTTTTTCTTCTCCTTTTTTGACATAATGGCTGGGGGCATGTAATCGATAAGTGAATCAGAAGTAGATCCTTGAGGTGTTTGGGTTTGAAAAAGTGGTGATCTACTTATAGGATCTGGTTGTGGTTTGGTGTTAGGTTCAAATGTCATTGATGCAGGTTGAGGTTTCGTAGGTTCTTCCCTTTTAATTACGCGAAATGGAGTATGAATCGGAGTGCTTTCTTTTGGTTTTTCCGAAGGAGGGCTTTGAAACTCCTTGGGAGGTGGTGCAGGTTCTGGAGCGTTAGTAAAAGGAATTGCTTTTGGTTTATAGACCGTATCGTCGCTTGTTAAGGATTCAAGTTCGGATTTTATCGTTTCTTTGATCAAAATTTCATCTGGAGTTTTAAATTCAATTTCAGTTAATTCAGGAATTGAGATATCGGGAATGAATTGCGGTTCCGTTTCAGGCTTTGGTTCGGGAACAGGTGGAGCTTCATATTCAATTTCCTTTTCAGATTCAAAAAAAGAAGCCGGTTCCACTAATTTAGTCAATTTCGGTTCGGGGACGGGCGGGGCCTCATATTCGATTTTAGGTTGTTCATTTAAGAATTGAGCGGGTTCTGGAACAGGCGGGGCGATATATTCATCATGGGGTTTGCTAGAAGGCAACTCTTTTGAGGGTATTTTACCGCTTTCTTCAACTACTTGTCCTGGAGCATAAACAGTTTTGTTTGCAACCAATTGCTCAGGAACACCTTGTCCTATCATTAAACACGCAAGAATATAAAAACAATCACCTACTCCATTACCGGTTTTAGCTGAAGTTTCCATATAATACAAGTTAAAATTTTTTGTAAATCTACCAATCTCCTCAGCTGAAACGGCTCTCTGGTTGAGTAAATCGCTTTTATTTCCAATGAGCAACACCGGAATTTCAGTTTTTATGTTTGCTCTAACTTCCTCTATCCATTGTGGTAAATGTTCAAAACTCGCGGAATTTGTGAGATCGAAAACAAGTATTGTCCCTAACGATCCCCTATAGTACATCGGTCTTATCGAACTAAATCGCTCTTGGCCGCCTGTATCCCAGAGTTGGAGTTTACACTTAATGGCCCCTTCAGAAGTATCTATTGAAATTGTTTTTACGTGAAAATCTACCCCAATTGTCATTTTATAATCTTCTGTAAAGAATCCTTTTGAAAAACGGAGTGTAAGAGCTGTTTTACCAACACCCCCATCACCTACAACAATAGATTTAAAAAGGTAATCGTACTCATCAGCCATTTTGAATCTTCCATTAATTTATTCGGTCTTAATTTTTAAGAACAAAACATCAAACAAAGTTCTTATGTTATTATTATTAATAAAAATTTATTTAATTATACTTTTGGATAATTTACATCTTATTTTCCAAATTCTTTTTGCCTAATGAAAAGGTAATTTGAATATATTTCGAGGGCATAATCACTTGTATAAAAACAAAAATCATTAAAAAATCTTATACAACTTTCCACTCATTATATTTGGTTGTATGATTATGCTACCATTGGATTTACTTTAGTTCCTTTTCAATTTCAACACTTTCAAACCAACTTTCAATCTCATTCAAGTCTTCTGTTGGAAATTCGTAGGAGTGTTCTGCATCGGGATATACTCCTCCTTCTACCTCGCTTTTATAGTTATTTATAGCCTTTCGAACGGAAGTACCAATATTCCCAAAATATTTGAGAAATTTCGGTTTAAAATCTGTGAATAGCCCCAACATATCATTTATAACTAATATTTGCCCGTCGCAATACGAACCAGCACCAATACCAATGGTAGGAATGTCTACCGACTTTGTTATTAATTTTGCAATTTGCCAGGGTACGCTCTCAAGCACGATTGAAAATACACCTGTTTTTTCTAATTTTTTAGCGTCAATTATTAACTTTTTGGCGGACTCTACGGTTTTTCCTTGTACTAAGAACCCACCAAATCTATATACTGCCTGAGGTGTTAGTCCTATGTGGCCCATCACTTGTATATCTGCATCAATCATAGCTTTTATCGTCGGACATATTTTAGCTCCGCCCTCAACTTTGACAGCTTCCGCGCCACCTTCTTGAATAAACCTTCCCGCATTTTTTACTGCCTCCTTGATCCCGATTTTGTAAGATAAAAAGGGCATATCGCCAACGACCATAGAATTCGACACCCCTCTAACTACTGCTTTAGTGTGGTGAATCATTTCGTCCATCGTAACTGATAACGTATTTTTATATCCAAGAACTACCATGGAGAGGGAATCACCGACGAGAATTAAATCTATCCCGCAATCATCTACAATTTTAGCAAAGGAATAATCGTACGAGGTTATGGTAACAATTTTTTCTCCCTGCTTTTTTTTCTCGATGATTTTCTTAGCCGTCATTTTTTGAAGCGCCATATGTAAAGTAGCTTTATATTTTAGAAAAATATTTTGTTTATGGGAAAAATAAAAGGTGTTAAAGAAATCGATATCGAGAGGAAGTATGTAAGATTAAGTAAAACTCATTTGTAAAACATTTCTTAATTTTTCTAATTCAGTCTTAATTTCATTAATATTACTTACTGTCGTACTCACTCCAATGTAGAACGTATTATCTTTATTCTGAGATAAGATTGAAAATTTTTTTACATAATCAGCTTTATCGTTTGAAAAAGCTAATCTATCATCTATATTAACGTTCTCATCCTTTAACCTCTGAAAAAATTCGAGGTTTTCACTAATCTTACGACTTATTTTCTCCTCAAACTCTCTTATATCCATCGTGTCTATGTAATGGTCAGATATAATTATACCCGAATCTGTGTATAAAATTGCATATCTACAATTAAAATTATTTACTAACTTATTTAATCCGTCATCCACATCGTTTAAATTTAATAAGCTATTTAACGAATGAGAAAAAGCTTGCGAAATTGATGAGATGTCGTAATATGAGGTATTATAAAATTCAAATTTAATATCCTTATTTTGCGATAGAATCAACTTTTTAATCATATTCGCTCGATCTAAAAATTCTACACTACTTTTAAACTGGGGATCAAATTTGTTAAAACATATTATTACTTCATTAGAATAACTCAAAGTTCTATAAATGTCAAGTAATTCGTGGAGATATTCTACGGTTTCCTCAAATTTGATTTCATCTTGCATATCTATGAGATAATAAATATAATCGGTATCTTCAAAATAAATAGGATTAGTAATGTAAATTTTTCTGAATTTTTTTTGCCCTCCCATGTCCCAGAGATTAATACGGAAGGTTTTAAGGAACTTGAAGGAGCTGTAATCGATTTTGATGGTGGGTTTTAAATTTTTTACTCGTTCATAGAAGTTATATTTTTGTCTTAACGCTATTAAAGCGCTTGTTTTTCCTGCGTTATCTAATCCTGCAATAACTATCTTAAATTCGTTTGATATTCGAGGATTTTCGGTCATAGCTCTTGAGTGTTAACTTTTACCTTTAGACATTTTCTCAAATTAATTTATAAATCTTGTTTTTTTTATTTATTTTTATTGATTTTCTAAAGACTGTTGATATACTGATTTTTATCAATAAGATTTTTTAGTATACTCTTCATTAAATAAATCTGATAAAATAAACAAGGAATTGATATTTATGGATGCTAAAGATATAGATTATTATTCTCTAGGTTTCGAGTTTATAGAAACAAAAGAAATGTTTGTCTCAAATTACGAAGATGGAAAATGGGAAGAAGGAAAATTAGTACCTTTCGGCAATTTTGAAATTTCACCAGCTGCTTGTGTATTAAACTATGGTCAGGGAATTTTCGAGGGGATGAAAGCTTTAAGGACTAAGAACGGAGAAATTACACTTTTTCGACCTAAAGAAAACGCAAAAAGATTCAACGATAGTGCAGAAAGATTGTTAATGCCAATTTATCATACAGATAGTTTTGTTTCTGCCGTAAAGGAAGTAGTGAAAGCTAACGAGGATTACATACCACCGTACGATAGTGGTGGAGCACTTTATATTCGACCTTTAATGATTGGAACAGGCCCTATAGTTGGAGTAAAACCTGCGAAAGAATATAAATTACTAATATTCACGGTTCCAGTAGGACCCTATTTTCCAGAAGGTTTTACAGGTATCGATTTAGAAATTACTAAAAAATATACAAGAGCTGCCCCTGGGGGAACTGGAGCGGCTAAAACTTGTTGTAATTACGCAGGGTCTATGTTACCTGCGAAGGAGACGAAGGAAAGGGGATTTGCTCAAGTTATTTTTCTAGACGCAGTGCATTCCGAATTTATAGACGAGGTCGGAACAGCTAACTTCTTTGCGGTGATTAATGGAACGCTAGTAACTCCAAAAACTGTGGGCACAATTTTACCAGGTATTACTCGAAAATCAATACTAGACTTAGCTTCAAAGAAAATAGGAATGAAAACGGAAGAAAGAGACATATCTTACAAGGAACTGTTTGAGGATTCCTGTACCGAAGCTTTTTGTTCCGGAACTGCTGCTGTTGTCACTCCGATTAAATCTGTCGTACTAGACGATAAAAGAAGGCTGTTTAGTGAAGGCGAACCAGGAGAATTTACACGAAAACTATACGAACTCCTGACAGGAATTCAACGTTTAGAAATCGATGACGAATTTGGATGGATTGAGAAAGTTTAAAAATTCTTTAATTAACAGATTAAGTTAAAGAATCAGATTTCCTATTAAAAATTTGAATGCGTTTCTAATATTTTCCCCAGTCTTCGATGATATTTTTATGTACGTTATTACATTATCATACTCTTGCTTAATTTCAGAGATATAATTATCGATAACCTGCGATTCAGGAGGGGAAATTAAATCATTTTTAGTCCCTATCAAGATAATAGGAATATGTCCAAATGTTTTTAGAGTGATTATCCAATCATGCAAATTTTCTATGGTATTAATTCTTGATAAATCAAAAAGAATAAAGGCGGCGAGAGAGCCTTCAACAAAATCATTTAACAGTGTTTTGAATCGATCTTGTCCAGCAAAGTCCCACATTATGAAATTGAATTCAGTTCCATTAACAAAAATGCTTTTTGAATAAAAGTCAACGCCTTTTGTTAATGCGCTATAATCGTCAAAACTGTCGTTAACGAGACGATTCAAAAAGGAGGTTTTTCCTACTCCACCATCTCCAGAAACTATGACTTTTATTGTTTTTTTCATAATTATTATTATCTGTGCAGATAAAGATTATAAAAATTCTATTTAAAGTTAATTTGTGTAATGTTAACACGTAAAAAAGTTTTTACAATATGTTTAGCTTCTTATGCTTATACAGAAATGTCAATAATATAGGATTAAATTTCATCCCTTAGCTTCAATATTTTTTTCTTGAATTTCTTTATCCTAGGATCAATTATATTATATACTTTAAAACCATCAAGAATTTCTAAAGCATGTTGGTAATAATTAATACTATTAATAAAATCTCCATATTTCTCGGCATTTTCTGCTTTTTCAATATTGAATTCTAATTCTATGTTTTTGAATTTATGTTCTAGATCGAAGATTTTTCGAGAAAGCTTATTAACTTCGTCTTTGAATTTAAAATCTTTTGCTATAAAAAGGGCTTTATTGTACTCGTTTATGGTAACCTGATAAGTTGAATCCTTTTCCGCCGCTTTTGCTTTTCGCATTATTTCCTTAATTAACTTATGTGCTGTATACTCATCCATAAATTCTAATCGATCTTTTAACTCGTCGATATCTGTATCACTCATAATTATTGAAGATATTGAGCTTGTTTTCATCTCTTTTTTTTGATCGGCCTCTTGGACTGATTCTATATTATTTGCCATAACTTCTATTGATGTAGGTTTGAATACACGTCTTTCCAATAGCTGGTGAATTTCATAAATAACGACTTCGTCTTCGATATTAACGATTTTCTTAAGACGTTTGAGCATATTATAAATGAAAAAGAAGGGCTTCACCGCAAGCATTTCATTTGCGAGATTATAGATTGCTTTCTGTATTACACTTCTTTTAACTTTTTCTAATTCATAGGGAGGAATTGATTGCTCTAAAGTCATTGGAAACATAAGACTAATATTAAAAGATTCCACAATAGCATTAATCATATGATTAGTTTCAATACCACCAGTATCTTGAAAGATAATAAGCTCATTTTCGAAAGAGAGTTCAAACTCTTCTACAAATCGAAAAGTATGATTTTTCAGTTTATTAGAAGCTTTGTGATCTAGTATTAAGCACACTCTTACATAATCTCCATCCTTGAGTAGAATGTTAAAGCTTTTGTATTGAAATTCATAATAATTGTATTCAAATGAAGGGATAAGATATTGATCCGACACTTCTCCCGATTCAGAAAAGTTAATGTTAGCTTGAATAAAGCCAGTCAACAAATTAGCGTCAACATCGACTCCTGAGACTGCATAGTTTAAGAGGGTTAGCCCTGATCCTTTATCCATTACAATTATGTGCTTAATATTTAATACATCTAAGAATTTCCCCCATATCGTTTCCCTTTCCAATTTCAGCTGCTTTTCAATAGAATCTAGTTTAAATATCTCTATCGTTGAGTCGAATTCGAACCCTAATTCCTTTAACCGCGCTTTAATACATTCTATACAAGATTCCTTCTCATTTGGACACTTATTCTCGTTATACCCGCAATTATATCCTAATCCATTTATCCTAAAGTAAACCATAAATAACTATAAAATTATTTTTATATTGCTAAACTATTTCTAAAATAATGGAAATTCTTCTTCTTAAAATTAAGTTAAAAGAAAAAAAAAAAGGGTTTTTAAAAGAATTTTACAAAATAATGTTTAGAACAGATAAGATATTTCAACATTATATTAAAATAGAATTATCTTCTGGAAAGTTAAAAGGTTGTAAAAAATGGAAAGTAAAAAGAAAAAGTTTCTATATAGCATTTTTACCGTGATTATCGTTTTAGCGATCGCTTTTAGCATTTTATATTCTTTGTATTGGTCTGATTTAATTACTATTATTCTTAGTAATGAAGGTCTATGGATTGGAGCAGTCGCAATAATTTCAAGAGTTTTTATACTTGGAATTATGTCATTCGTTCTATTTCGGAAATGGTTAAGACAAGAAGCTATATACATATCAGACGCCTACTTTTTATTTGGATCCTTTTTTGGAATATTAACTTGTGCAAAAATCTACGATCTCTTCTTTAATTTAGTGTTTATCTCTGGTGCATTTCCTTCCGAACTTATCTTACTTTTAGCAAAGGTCAGGTTTTTCGTAATAATTGTGAATTTAATACCTATATTGTATATTGGTTTAGACGCAATTCTTATATATATTAATATGAATAAAAATAAAGAGATGAATAAGAAGCAATTTAACAAGTTGCGATTAAGAATTATGCTAGGCTATGTTTTGGTGACAACATTGGTTATTATCCTAGCACCGTCAGTGGATTTTCTTAATCTAGTGTTTCCCTTCGTTACCATATTAATTTACATTGCAATTGCTTTCATGTTTTTGTTCATGTACAAAAATAAGCGTCTCGTTCAAGCAAACGGATTGATAATTGGAATTGCTTTCATTTGTTTTCTGATATCTAATTTGATACGGACAATCCTAATTAATACCGATCTTTCTTTGGGCATTTTTGCTGAATTAATCGATATTGGCGTCAATTTACTCATATTTATTGGATTCATCTCCAAACCAAAATACGCCAAGTAAGGACATTCTAAGGATCTAAAATATTGTAAATCTACTCTTTTTTTTGATTTTTTGAATATAGATTTTTTAGTTAGGTGTAATTATTTTCGAGCTTTAAAAACGTTAGTTTAAAAATATAATAAGGATTAACTATTTGGTGGTTTTATTGAAGTTAATTAAAAATTGGAAAATGTTTGCTTCATTATTTGTAATATTCGGTCCCGCTCAATATATAATATTAACGGCTGTAGCTATGGTATTTTACGCAGGAGGTACCATGATAGATCCTCTAAGTCCAGGATATTATTTTTGGGGTAATTTTTTTAGTGATTTAGGTCGTATTATAGCGCTTTCAGGAGCTTCGAATGTTGTTTCCTTTACAATATTTACAATTACAGCGTTGATACTAAGTATCTCGTTTATCCCCTTTGCTTTCGTAATCTCGTCATATTTTAAAAACGATAAAAAGCAGTATTTAATAGCCAGAATAGGTGCTTTAATTTGTTTAGTGTCTGGTGGCTTTTTAATCGCTACAATTCTCACTCCCTGGGATCTTTTTGATAGAACGCATTTGATTTTTTCAAATTTGTTTAATATTACTGGTATACTTGGCATAATTTTTTTTACTATTGCCGTTCTAAACAATAAAAATTACCCAAATTTATACGGTTTTGTATATATCGCTCTGTTAGTTATTGTAATGATTTATACCATAGTTTTAATCGGTATACCAAAATCCATTACGTTAAACGGACTAATACTACAAG
>JAHQWP010000035.1 GCA_029856235.1 Promethearchaeia archaeon | reverse complement strand
GTTTAAATTGCCAAACTCTTTTGAAGTTGGATGAAGAATATGTAGACATGATATACGAAGAAGAATACGAAGAAGAACCAGAAATAGAAATTGTTTCACATGCAAGTGTTGAGGAGAAAATAGAAGACGAATATGTTGAAGAAAGCGAATTTGAGGAGCAGGTAGTTGAACAAGATCACGAACATGTGGTTATAGGTGAGGATATTCTCAATCCCGAAAAACTTAAATCTCCACCTAGTTTGAGTAAACCTCCTACATTGGTAACTCCAACTAAAAAAGTTAGAGTTGGAGGATATTTTGGTCAAGAAGTAGCTGTGAAACCTAACGGTTCAGGTAATAATTTCATCTCTCCTGCAACTGAATCAGTCATGGATGATACTGAAGGTTCAACGAAGACAGAGGAGAAAATCTCAATCACTACGTTAAGACCTCCTAGAAGAAGTACTGTTAAATTGTGTAAAATGTGTGGTCAAACGCTTATCGGTGCTTCTACTTGTCCTAAGTGTGGATTTAAGAACTAATCAATTAAAAAACATGGTTTCATTAGTATCTTGTTCCCTCTGTTTCTGATTGATGCGAAATTGATAAGTATTGTAATAAAACCACATACTTATTAGATAAACATCTATTTTATTTGTAAATTATTTAATTCCAATAAAATTAAAACAATGATAACTTTTCCAATACAATGACCATAGAGGATTTAAATGAATCTCCTCCTAATCTAGCAATTCCCAAAATAAGCATGTTCTTATCAGGGATTTTTATGGGTAATGTGGGGATATTTATTTCTTTATTAAGTGGGTATCCTATTTATTCAATAGTCTTGTTCAGAGGTATTTTTGGAACTGTTTTTCTAATTCTTTTTATGATAATAACAAGATCCTTTTCTTTTACTTTCTTTAAAGAGTGTTTCAAAATACACTGGAAACTTTTAATTCTATTAGCAATAACGACCCCACTAGTGGTATTTCTTTACTTTTTGAATATAACTCTCACAGGTTACGCTTTTGCAGCATTTTTATTATATACTAGTGGAATTTTCCTATTGTTCTTCTTAGTAATAACGAGAGAAGAAAAAGTATCAAAGATCAACTTTATTAGTTTCATTTTAGCAATCGCAGGGATATCCATTATATTGGAATTTTGGACAGGTCAGGTTTTAATATTAGGAATAGTTATTGGGATTTTTTCGGGTTTTTGCTTAGGTCTATTGATCTTTTCTAAAAAAAAAATATATAAAAATAGAGGAAAAATTAATTCGAGTGAAAATTTTGATGTTTTTCTAACTTTATGGTCAACCTTATTCTTAATTTTTCCATTCCTACCATTTGGTATTACAAATTTATTTAGGATCACATTTTTTGACCTAATAATTATTTTAATGCTTGGGCTCATCCCTACTGCTTTAGCATTTACATTGTATAATGTTGGAGTGAAAAAAGATAAGGGAGGAAACATTGTGATTTTATCGTACATTGAACCTGTCATGGCAACGATTAATACAGCGATTTTCTTAAAGAATCTTTCTATATTTACTGTTATAGGCGGAATTTTAATTCTTTTATCTAATTATATTATGTTAAAATATTCCAAATAAAAGAAGCTCGCTATTTAGAAATATTCTTTTCATATTTTTTTTATAATTTCACAAAATTGAAATTATTTCAAATATTAATAAAACAAAAACATCAATGTGTTCTCAATGTCAGATAAGGAAGAAAAAATAATATCCAGAATAAAAGAAATTGAAAGTACTAATTTGGCTCGAGATGAAATTAGAAACGAAGTCATCGAGACAAAAAAGGCTGTAGAAAGAGATAACGACTTGTTAGCTGATAGAGTCCACCAAAATTTTATTGATAATAATATTAAATCATTTGATATTGTAGGTGCTATCGGAGCAGGGAAAACTGCTTTATTAGAAGCGATAACTGAAAAATTAACTTCAAAATATCGAGTATTAGTCATTTGTGGTGATATTACAACACGAGTGGACGCCGATCGTATTGAAAAACACAACGCAGAAACCGTTCAGATCAATACCGGTCGAGAATGCGCTTTAAATTCGTATCACATCCATCAAATAATCAAAAATAAAGACTTAAAAAATTATGATGTTGTTTTTATTGAGAACGTAGGCAATTTAATATGTCCATCAGATTTTATTTTAGGGACTGATAAAAGAATTATTGTAGTTTCAACTACAGAAGGAGAATGGGTAGTAGAAAAACACCCTTTGCTCTTTAAAATGTCAGACATTGCGGTTATAAATAAAGTTGATTTAAAGGAACGCCTTGGAACTGATGTCGATAAGATGATCTCTGATGCTAAAAAAATTAACCCCAATATCGAAGTAATTACAACTAGCACAAAAACGGGGGAGAATATCGAAAAATTAATGAATTTAATGGGTTTTTGAACAAGAATAAAAATAAGTGAAATTTTATGAAAGAAATTTTAGCTAAAATAGAAGAAATCATAGGAAATTTTGATGATATTGAAAAATCAGATATTAAGGAACTCATACAGAGGTTCTTTACAAAAGTAACTAACCGTCTTGAAAACTACATAGGAGATTATCCAACTTTTATAGAGCCCGTCTATTTAGAAGATAATGTAAAAATCGGAGATGATGTTCTTTTAGGACCAAATGTATATATAGGTGCCAATTCAGAAATTCAAGATTATGTCGAAATTTCTAACACAATCATATTTAAAAATGCAATAATTGGAGAGAACTTTAAACTAGAGAACTGTGTCGTTGCTAAAGATAGTTCTTTGAATTTCAAAAATCTAAATATGAAAAATGTTGTGTTAATTGGATCTGCTGACTCAATGAGCGATTTAAAAAGCAAAGAATTTTAGATAGAACTTTTTAAATGGCTTTTTAAATGAGATAGGACTGAGATAACTTATTAGTAGAGCTCAACGCTAAATCTAAATCATATCCTTAGCTGGGTTTAAAACCGGTTGTTTTTAGGTGTGAGAATAATTATAGATAATCCCCAATTTTGCTTGAATGGGAAATATATGGGCATAAAATTCAAAAATCTTTTTGAAGATCTATAAATTACTAGTTTTAATAAGAAATATATTAGTGATTCTAAAATGAAACCCCCCGTAGAACCTTTTAAAATAAAGGTTGTAGAACCCGTTAAGTTACCCTCCGAGGAAAGAAGAAGACAAGCGATACGGGAAGCAGGATTTAACACTTTTTTACTTTTATCCGACGATGTATTCATTGATTTACTTACTGATTCAGGAACATCTGCTATGTCCGATAACCAATGGGCCGGAATGATGTTAGGAGATGAAGCTTACGCTGGAAGCAAAAATTTTTATAATTTGGAAAAATCTGTGCAAGATGTATTAGGATATAAGTATTTAGTTCCTACCCATCAAGGCCGTGGAGCAGAACATTTAATGTATAGTAATTTAGTAAAACCAGGACAACTGGTTCCACGAAACATGTATTTTACGACCTCAAAAGTTCATATAGAACTTCCTGGTGGAAAAATGGTTGATGTCATAATTGACGAAGCTCACGATCCGGAAAACACTCATCCTTTTAAAGGAAATGTCGATTTTAATAAATTGCAAAAGTACATCGACGATTATAGTCCAGAAAAAATAGCGTTTGTCAATGTCGAGATGAATGTTAACATGGCTGGAGGGCAACCAGTCTCTATGGAAAATCTGAGAAAATTAAGAGAGTATTGTAACGATTATAAATTAAAGATAATTTTTGACGCAACTCGCTCTAGCGAAAACGCGTACTTTATTCGAGAAAGAGAGAAGGGATATGAAAATACACCAATAATAGAAATACTAAACGAAATGATGAGCTATTCTGATGGTTGCATCTATAGTTCAAAGAAAGACTGTTTGGTGAATATAGGCGGTTTTCTTGCTACACACGACAAAGAAATCTTTGAAGCTACCCGAAGCATGGTAGTTGTTTATGAAGGATTACACACGTACGGAGGAATGGCAGGTAGAGATATGGAAGCGGTTGCGAGAGGGTTAAGAGAAGGCGCGCAATATGAATATTTAAAATATAGAATTCAGCAAGTTCGATATTTAGGAGAACTTTTGATGAAAGCTAATGTGCCTATAGTTAAACCCACTGGTGGCCACGCCGTTTTTCTCAACGCGTTAGAGTTCTTACCACATCTTGCTAGAGATCAGTGGCCTGCACAAACATTATCTGCTGCAATTTACGAGGATTCAGCAGTTAGATCCATGGAAAGAGGAGCGATCTCAAAAGGAAGAGATTCAGAAACTGGTGAAAATATCTTCCCAAAACTTGAGTTGGTGCGACTCACAATACCTAGACGGGTTTACACGAACACTCACATGGAATATACAGCAGAATCAATTATAAACTTATACGGAAAGAGAAACGAAATTAAAGGGTTGAAGATGGTACACGAACCCAAATATTTGCGATTTTTCCAAGCGAGATTTGAACAGACACCATTATAATTGAGGATTTCTCTTTTTTTCAATAATTATTTAAATATATGAGAAAATCATTTAAGAATAAACAGTTATTACTCCTATTTATCTGTCATTATTAAAATAACTCATTATGATTTTCTTCAATATTAAACGCCTTGAATCTTTGTTCGGTTTTAAGACTAAAACCTTGTTCAACTAAGAACCTTTTTATTGCACCCATGTGCGCTACTCCGTAAAACACTACAATTTCCTCGTGATCTTCGATTAAATTTAAAATTTGTTCTTCAACCATTGAATTTCGCCCCTCTAATATATATTCAGGTGTGTTTTTGGTAACTTCTTCAATTTGTTGAGTTAAAAAATGAATTAATCCACTTGCTAATAGTTCTCTTCTTTTAGATATTTCGGAGGTCATTTTAAATTCCACCATTCCAAGAATATTCGTTAAAAGAAGTCTAATTTGTTTCAAGAGCATTTCAAGTATTTCGGGCGAGGGTTCTTTTAACATTCCTTCTATTAACTCGTTCAGATCCACATTTTCTGTTATACTTCCAAAGTCTAAATCTGTATGGATCCAGTTGGGGCGATGAGTGATATCGCCTTCATAATCAATTGCATGTAGCTGATGGTCCAAATTCATGATTTCACATAAATATAACTGTACGGGGTATAAATTTTGAATACCAAATCCTGATTTTATACAATCATCGTAAATTTTTCGAATTTTATCATCAAAGTTTTTAAATTCTTTTTTAACCATTTTACATAACGATTTTTCATCACGAGTAAGAAATTTTTTGTAAAATTTTTTTAAAAGCTTATTGTATTGGCTCCAGAATTCTTCTATTCCAGGAGAGGCAATTTCTAAGTATTCATCAAGATTCGTTGCGAATATTTGTTGTTCTATCGTTGAAGAAGAAAGATTGATCTTTTCAAAAACACAGATGCGGTCTTGAATATAGTTCAATAATTCAGCGTAATATTTTGCTTCTCCGATATGGATTACGGGTAACAAATGAACTTGCACACCTTTTTCATTTTGATACACAAGACAATTGGAAAAGAGAGATATTCCATCGTAATTCAAAATTTTAAATTCTTTCATGGCTGTCTGTTCTTATTTTTAACTGAAATCTTAATCAAGACTTATTAAATTAATAAAAAAGATTTTATAAATATGATATTACTCGCTAAATTCTTCGAATTAGAGCAGAAGATTGATAGGAAAGTATAGTATAACTGAAAGAAATGCTGCAATTGGAAAAGTTAATAACCAAACTGCGATGATTTTCCATAATCCTTTCTGCATTGGAATATTACTTGCTTTTGAAAGCCCAACAAATGATGCTACGAGCAAATGAGAACCCGAAAGTGGTATTTTTTGAATGGTTCCAATAAGCATGACTGCAGCTGTTGGCACTTGCACCGCAAATGCCGTACTCGGTCGAAGTTCCGTCATTTTACCTAAATTTTTTATAACAATTCTTCCTAAAACTATTATCCCACTTGCTAAGCCAAGACCAGTTACGATTAATAACCAGATTATATCGATATCTCCTCCTACTCCAACTACGATTCCAACAGAGTTAGAACTATCATTTCCGGCTCTGGAGAAGGCTGTAACGCATATTATAATTAAGATTATATAGGAGTAAAGGTTCTCTGATCTTTCATAATCTTTGAATCCCTTGAAGGACTTGAGTTTTTGTTTATTTAATAATTTAACAACGCCATAAGTTACTGTAAAGCCTACGATCGGAGAAGCTAACCACCATATACTCATTTCTAGTATTGTACTCCAATTTACACCATCTCCTCCGCCTAATAACAATCCTAGTCCCATAATACCTCCTATTGTAGCATGAGTTGAGGAGATTGGAAGCCCTAATGCGCTAGATAATATTAACACAATGGCAGTTGAAATCAAAATAGTCATAACAACAGCATTCGGATTAATACCAGAAGTTTCATAGTCTAATAAGAGAATCTTGTCACCTACTGATTTAGCAACACCCTCACCCAATAATAATGCTCCCGTGATAGCGAAGATCGCTGCTAAGATGAGAATTTGCTTCATATTTAGAATTCTTGATCCATAAAGTGGAGCCATGGTTTCATCGTTAGCTCCAATTCCAAAACTAATTATTATGGATATTATTAAAAATACGATTATAATGTATTCTAATGCCATTTTTCCCATCCATCCCTTTCTATCTACTGGGGTATCTTATAATTAATCCTCTTAGATAATCTGAAGTCTCTTCTACCCACGCTACTATATCGTAGATATATGTAACTAATTTAGAAGTTAAATACACTCTAGTAGGATCGTCTTTCATCTTGTATAATTTGCCAAGTAGGTTAAATTTTGCCGTTCGTGCTTCCCTTTTTTTCTCTTCAATTTCAAAGGTTTTCTTGTACGCACCATCAAAGTCTGTTTCAATTAAAATAGCGCTATTGACCAATTCTTCCACACCTTGAGCACAAGCTTTGATTAAGTTTTTGAATTCATTCTTAATTTCTTTATATAATTTGAACGGATAAACACCCAAAAATCTTGCGAAGAACTCCATTTTGTCGTTTACAGAATCGACCATCATCAATATATTGTACCTATCCTCTACTAAAAAGGGAAGTGCTCTTTTATCACGAAATAAAACTTGCGTATATTTTTCCTTAAGTTCGTCACATTTTTTCTCGGCTTGGATTACACCTTCTATTGATTCTTTTTTTAATTTATCCTCAATAAAAGTTGAAAGTGCTTCATGTAATAATGCTGAACCATTCAAAGTTTCGGCAAGAAATTCCCTATTAATTTCGTCTAATTCATTTTTCTTATCTTTTAACAATTTCAATTTAGTCACGTTCCAAATTTAATGAATCTCTTTGTAAGTTTAATTTATTTTTTTATATTCTATGTATGGTTTATCCTATAAAAAAGCTTTTTCTGTCTTGAAAAAAAAAATAAAAAAAAATATGTTAAAACAAACCTTCGTCTAAAACAATAGTATCATTTCTATTTGGGCCAATTGAAACCATTGCAATATCGACTTTAAGTTCTTCTTTAATTACTTGAAGATAAATTTTCATTGTTTCAGGTAACGAGTGATATCCTTGTTTAGCAAGTTCAGACCACTCTTCATCAGTTAATTTCTTCCAACCTTCGAATTCTTTGTAGATTGGTTTGCATTTTTCGATTATTTCGTGTTGGATAGGCCAGCTTTCAAGCTTTTTCCCATCTAGTTCATATCCTGTACACATTTTTATAGGAGTTATTCCGTGAAGTGCATCTAAAAGGGTGATGATTACGGTGTCGATCCCGTTTATCATTACGCCATATTTGAGGTTAAAGAGATCAATCCAGCCCACTCTTCGCGGACGTCCGGTAACCGTTCCGTATTCGTGTCCTTGTTCTCTAATTTGCACGGCGATAGCGTTAAATAATTCTGTAGGAAAATTACCTTCCCCTACCCTTGAAGTATAAGCCTTTATTATACCAACTATTTTCCCTATTTTCTTAGGAGGGATTCCAGTTCCCGCACTAATTCCCAAAGCATTGGGATTTGATGAGGTTCCATAAGGATACATTCCATGGTCTATACACAGTAAATTTCCTTGAGCACCCTCAAAAACTACTCTTTTTCCCGAATCAATTGCTTTATTCAAGTAATAAGCTGTATCTGTAATATAGGGTTTTAATTTCTCGCCGAAAGCTTTGTATTCTTCGAATATAGCTTCGAAATCCATATCCCAATCAGGATTGTATACATTAATCAAATCTTTTTTAATTTGGAATAATTTCTCCAATTTCGGCTTCATAATCTCTGGGTGGACTAAATCGTAGATTCTTATTCCCCACCGGCCCGCTTTGTCCGAATATGTTGGACCAATTCCTCTTTTTGTAGTCCCCGCGCTAAATTTTCCCTTTGTTTTTTCCTCCAACCCATCTAGAGCGATGTGAAAGGGGAAAATTACGTGAGCCGTAGAACTCAGTTTTAAATTAACTTTTTTGCCTAGTTTATTCAGGTTGTCAATTTCATCCAATAATACCTTAGGATCAACAACGCAACCGTTTCCGATGACAACTTCTTTCTCTAAAGGCGCTCCAGAAGGAATTAGTTTGAATTTATATTTTGTTCCATTCGCTTCAATAGTATGTCCCGCATTATTACCTCCGTTATATCTTACGACAATATCGGCTTTTTGCGCTAGATAATCAGTTATCTTTCCTTTACCTTCGTCACCCCAAGAAAGTCCACAAACTGCAATAGTGTTTGAATTTTTACTCATAATTAACAGACCGTTAACTGCGTTAAGCTTACTTGTTTTTTTTTAATGATACGGGATTATTATCTTATTTTTTTTATCTAAAACATATAAAACATAATCCAAAAAGGATTATTCATTAATCTTTATAAAATTTATCTGTTAAAGTTTTAGTTATAGAATCATTTTTATAGGT
>JAHQWP010000033.1 GCA_029856235.1 Promethearchaeia archaeon | reverse complement strand
TATGATGCCAAATTGAGAATTTCAATTCCAAAAATCCAATTTTATCTATATTTAAATAGGATTGGTTGTTGGTCCACACTACTTCTGCTCTATAAGAACCTATCGGCATACTTTTCTCAACAGTATAATTACCAAATTTAACATTATATGAGGAGGGTGTTTTAGTCTCATGTATGAAGATAGTATTATTTGGAAAATAGATTGTAGTATTAATTTTTGTATTCGGAAGAGAAATGGTGCTATTTAAGCTAATATTAACTTGAAAAATGCTCTTATAAGTGAATTTGGAGTAGTTAAAAAATTGATTTTGATCCTTTATAGCCATATTACCTTTTGTAATATAATTTTCACTGACAGCTTCAAGCTTATAAAGACCAAAAGTTAATATAGAATTTGGTATCTTCAATTTATTAGAACCAAATTCTGTGCCTATACAATTTCCGATCTGTTCTGCCTCAAAGCCATCAATAATATGGTTAAATACCCAATCACGCGGTTTTTCTATTTCGACCCAACTAGTATAACCATCAGGAATAGATGTAATTGAAAACTCAACCTGCCAGGTAACGTTCGCTTCAAGTGTGTAGTAGCTACCCGGGGATCCTAAAAATGAGGAATTGAAAGATTTTATTGCGGACGAACTTATTGTATAACTTTCTATCTTGAAATCTATAATATCTGATAAGTTTTGGTATATTGTAAAAATAATAGAATCACTGACACTTCGATATCTCTCTACATCGATGAATGAATATCCTTCCCCATAATCTGTGTTAATATAAGTATAATTTTGATTAAATTCAATATCATTAGCTATAATTATATTCGAAACATTCGGTTTAGTCCAAGGTTCGTATTTAACATTATCAAAGTAAAATTCTTGCCAAGAAATAATTGAATCATCCTCATATCCATAAACCCCGACTCTTAAAGTTGCTGTATTAGGAAGAATATGTCCATATGTTAAAGGATCATATGTAATACCAAGGGGTACCCATGCACCACTTTGAATAGTCTCAGCATGTGCTGTATTGTTTATTTCATTATTATCGATTATTAAGGAGACAAAAAGACATCCATTAAATCTACCTCCACTAAAAGCCATTCGAACATCTGCAGAAAGTATTGCATCACCCGAATCAAATTCTTCAGGAATAGTTATATTTTGTTCAAAATATGCTATATCTCCTCCACCCATTTCAGCCGCTCGAAACCCAACACATCCGGGAGGGTTTCCAGTACCACTGTAATACCCCTCGTTAGACCAATATGTCCCGCTCTCGTAGTAAGTCCAATTACTCATGTCTGAGTCAAAATCTCCATTAGTTACCCAATCTTTTTTCTGTGCTACTCCTTCATAATTTATAGTTACATTTTTAGATGTCCAATCAGGTGCTAGATTAAAACTCAAATTTTTAGGAAATATTGTGTCTCCTACTATGGATTTAGAAATATTTGCATATTGATTAACCAATAATGACTTTCCATTAACTGGAGTTGCGGAGGTTTTAAGCTGTCCAACATCACTCTCGAGAGAGTACGAATTAAAATAGCTAGTATCATTACCAAAATTTAATATTAAAACAAGAAACAGTAGAACTATCAGTGAAGAGATCCTAATCCTTTTCTTTTCCATATGAAATTTCACCTTTACTATTTTAAAAAATTCAGAGTTTAATTATCTCAAAACCCTTTTTAATATACATTAAATATCAAAGATTTTAATTATAAATTTAAGTCTTTTAAATTTTAAATTCTCAAAACATATGTAAGTAACTATTTATTTTTTGGTTGATTCACTCCACAATAATGAATCATACTAATTACACACGAAAATGAAAATAGTTTTTCACAAAAAATATTACAATTCAGGCTATGCAATGGACCCCGCAGCGGCATCTGGACGCTTAGAAGGGATAATAGAAATTCTTTCAAATAATACAGAATTTGAATTCATCGAACCAATTACAGCTGCTAAAGAGGATATACTAAGAGCTCATACTGAAAGGCATTATAGCTATATAAATCGTAATCCTTTATTGTTTGAACTTGCGTCACTTGCGGCCGGAGGAGCAATTTTAGCAGCAGAAGAAGCTTATAACGGTAATCCTACTTTCGCAGTAATTAGACCCCCAGGACATCATGCCTCAGCGGACTCGTGTTGGGGTTTCTGCTACTTTAACAATATAAGTGTAAGTCTGCTAAAATTATTTTCTGAGGGTAAAATTAAATCAGCGTTCATACTCGATTTCGATTTACACACGGGGGATGGAAACATTAATATCTTAACATTTCGAGACGATGATTTTCAAGTTAACATCCTAAATCCTGAAGCGAGTGGAAGAACTAACTACATCAAAGAAGTACAAAACTACTTAGAAGAATTAGATAATATTGATATCTTTGTAGCCTCAGCCGGTTTTGATCAAGGGATTGAAGATTGGGGACATCTTTTACATCCTGAAGATTATCGAGAATTAGGTAATTTAATGAAAATATACTCTGAGAGGTTATGCCAGGGAAGAAGATATGCGCTTTTAGAGGGGGGGTATAATCATGAAGTCTTACCTAAAAATGTGAATTCTTTCTGTCAAGGATTTAAATAAAAATTTTGTTATTCTGTATTATTCTATATACCCTTAAAATAATCTAGTACTTTTTTTACACAGAAATACGAGCTCTGTGACTTGAGAATATCACAAGCACTCGTAATATCACCTAAAACGATGTGTTTTGCCCCTAATTTAATATATTTTTCTAATTTCTCAATGATGTCATCGGGTGTTCCATTTAAATAATAATCTTTGCACATTTTCAATGAGATTTTATCATATGCCCTCAATAACGTCTCTCTATCATATTTAGTAGGAATATAATCAACAAGTCCGTTGAAATCATCTCCTAGTGGATGTGAAATCCCTTGACTCTGAAAAAAATCGCGAGAAGCAGTAAGTAGTTCATTCTTAGAAAGAGGTGTTTCGAGCAATTTATCGCATTCATCCTTATTTTCGTCTGTTATTACCGATAGGATAATTCCTGGGGTGATCTCATTTATATTACGCCCTTTACTTTGAGCATGAGTTTGAATCTTTTCCAAACTCTCCTTGTACTTTTCCAAGCTAAGATTAAACGGTAACCAACCGTTTCCTACGAATTTGAGAAGCTAGTTAACGATAAACTCCAAGAGGGTTGGAAGGTTGTTAATTGTGTGTCATTTTTCATGGGTGGTGTTAGTCCTGTGACAGGAATTCATTATTGGGCGTATTTAGTAAAAGATTAAATGAAAATAATATCCCCAATTACAAAATAATTTCTTTTTTTTTCTTTAGTCTTACAGCTTTTTATTCCTAATTTTCTTGAAAGCTATAGCAACGATTAGAAAAGTAGGAATATTCATAGATAACAAGACCAATAAGTCAATATAAGTCAAATCTTGATACAATGGAGGATCTGTAAGCCCTAGAGTCACAGGAGGCAGTGATCCTGAAATTAAAAGAAGTCCAATGATTATTTGCATTAAAAAAAAGCCTAAATACCCAACAAATGGTAGATATTTCCAATATGTGTTTAATTTTTTCATAAGTTATCCCTCCAGACTTAATTCAACCACGGCCACCATGAAAAATCGATTCCTTTCAATGGTGTTAATAAAATTGAACAAATTATGATGATCTCGATAACAAATAGAAGTGGTAATAATACTAATATGAAATATATTCCATTTGTCTTTATTGACGACCATGCATCGTGTCTGCGAGTGTATTTCTCCCAATACCATATGAAGTAATAATTAAATGAAACTACAAATAGGAAAAACCCTATAAAATTGGTAACAGGTACTTGGAGAAACCAAACTGCATGTTCTTTCACATTTAGCCAAATCCAGCCATATCTTCTAATAATGATGGGATCAATTACAAAATCTATAGAAGTGCCCATCCATCCCGCCAGTAATAATTTCTTTAAAAGTGCTTTACTTGAATCCTTCGAGACAACTATTTCAGCTATTTGAAACGAAGAATATGTCAATACGAACCACGCACACAAAACTACAATGGGTATAGCTCCGATCCAAAACAAATAAGAATGGTAATCGTAATAATACGTAGGACCACCGAAGAGATAGAAATAACCTTGGATGACCATGAAATTTTCTTCCAACCCTGTTAAAAGAAAACCCCCCAAGAAGAAAAGTGCGATTTTTTTCTTTCCATATTTCTTATATCCGTGGTAGATAAGCAGTGCTACTAGTAAATAGGTAACTATTTCTGTAATATTTCGCAAACTAAAACTATCTAGATATTTGATAAAACTAAATAACTTTTCATAGAAAAGCGGATCATAATCTGCCATTAGAATTTCTAAGATATTTTTGATTTAAATTATATAAAGTTCGCTTTATTTCTTTATAAATATTAAGTTTTGAGCTTTAAGCTCCATGATCTTATGATTAAAAATTCAGTTAAAGTAATATATTATTTTTAATTAAAAATTCTTGATCTCTAGAATAGATCGAGGTTCTACTATTTGAAAAATCCTATTATTCAGACTTTTGGGCTAACTAAAAATTTTAAAGATGTTGTAGCAGTCAATAATTTAAATTTAAAGGTTACTGGGGGTATTTACGGCCTTTTAGGACCGAATGGAGCGGGAAAAACCACTACAATAAAAATGATGATTGGTTCATTGTTTCCAACAGAAGGGCGTATAGAGCTATTTGGAAATGATATTAATGGGAAAGATACGATGGATATCCACAAACGAATTGGATATGTCCCTGAACATCCAACCTATTTCCTATCTATGACAGCAGAAAAGCTTCTTACCTATATTGGTTCGATTTTTCAGATGCCGATTCAAGAAACAAAGAGACGAATTAACGATCTTCTTCGGCTTGTGGATTTATCTGACGCGAGATCACGTATTATAGCAAAATATTCTGCTGGAATGAAACAAAGAATAGGTATAGCTCAAGCTCTCATGAATGATCCTGAACTACTAATTTTGGATGAAATTACATCGAATTTGGATCCTGTTGGCCGAAATCAAATTATTGAGCTTCTTAAGGATCTCAAAAAGAGGGGTAAAACTATTTTCATTTCCACCCACATTTTACCTGAGATTCAAAAAATGAATGCTGATTCTATTGCCATTATTAATCATGGTCGTCTTATAATGGAGGGAAGTATCGATGAGTTAAATGAGGAACTGAAAACTCAAGTAATAATAATCAGCCCTAATCATAAATTATTCCGTGAAGGTCTTTCCTCTATTGTATCAAATATTACTGAAGAAGGAGATTCACTTATACTTAATACTGAGAAATCTGATAAAATTTGGCAAGTAGTTGCGAACATTTCCCTTCAAAATAATATCACTATTAAGGAATTTCGAACTACTGGATTAGATATTGAACAAATATTTATGAAAGCGCTAGACTCTGAACAGCTTGGGGGGATTGTAAAATGATTGAAGTTTCTCAGAAAATAAAAAAATTTAAAATTCCCATCTTGATCCTTTGTTTGTTCCTTGTAGGTAGTTTTATCCTCCAATACTCAATATTACTTGACAAAAACTTAGAAAATCTGGCACAAGACTTTTCTACTCCTCATCAAAATGGAATTACTTATTCCAGTGGAAATATTCTAATTGAAAACCAAACGGTTCAGGACGATATTATTATAAAGTTCACCGCAAGTGTTAGTATAGTGAACTCTACACTACAAGGTAGCATCTACATGTTCAATATTGGGGGGCTGTTTGTACTTCAAACTTCGAACATTACACAAAATGTGGTTATGTCAGATCTTTCAACTTTATTTGTAGAAAATTCAACAATTGGAGGTTCTATTGAATGTCGAGACGATACATCTATGGAATTATTTGATTGCCACACCCCAACCACAACAGTTTGGAAATTTGATTCAGCTAACATAATTTTAAATGGTAGTAATCTCGCCACACTCAATGAATTTGGAATTGCAGGGATAATTCACATTATTAATTCTCAGATTAGTCTAGTATCGTTGAATGGATTGCCATCCTCACGTACCTATATTACGAATTCTAATATCCTTTTTTTAAATGATCTAGTGGTACCATTAAATGCTATTACCGGGCCATATAGATTTAGTGTACTGACCTTCAATATTAGTTATTCTACTTCCGAGAGGATTATTAATCTAACTTGGGTAGGATGGGATAGCCCTATTATAGATGGTTATCTCAACATTACATTTGAAATTTACTTAGATAACCAATTTTACGCTGAAATTAATGGTTCTGGTTATTACGATCTATATTCCAGCAGTTATCAGGTACACATTCCAGACCCAGGAAAACATAATGTATCAATTGTTTCCATTGACAGTAGAGGTAATAGGTATACTTCAACTATTATTATTGAACAAATCAGCTATCCCCCATTTCAATGGATTCCTTTCTTTATAACCATTGTGGTAATCGCAGGTTTGATCACAGGAACGATAATTTGGGTAAAAAAAAAGCAAAATCGTGGTTATTTTAGTTCAGTTGGGTCAATTTTTAAAACCGAATTAGTTGCAGGTAAGAAAAAACTTCTTATTCTGGCTATAACGAGCGCTACTCCGGGGATAATATTATTTTTTTCCTTTATGGTAATAACAAGTTTGGTAGGATCGATTGCGATTGATGGTATCAGGGACTTGATTTCTATGATCCTAAGTATTTATATCTTATATTTTGGGCTAATCTTTAGTATCAGTGTAGGAGCGGGTTCAGTTGCTAACGCAAAAAAGAATGGAACATTATCATGGTTTTTTAGTAAACCAGTGAGACGTTGGGAATTTCTTTGGGGAAAAATCTTGGCCTTCATGGTAATGATAGTTATTACTATGATTTGTGTTTCAATTTCATTTGTATTAGGATCAATTTTTTACGTCGATCCAATCTATTTTGCAGATATATTATCCATAGGAGGATATATTTTTCTAATCGGTCTTATAGCACTTCTCCCATTGACAGCTATCGTTGTGTTTTCCTCAAGTGTTTTTAAGAAAGTAGGGTTTGCCTACTTCATTCCTATTATAGTTTTTATGGCATTGCCTTCTATAATCAGTTTTCTTCCAATGTTGGCACGAAGTGAATGGCCGCTACTATTTTCCTTCACATTCTATTTCGAGCAATTAGGAAAGGTTTGGATCTCTAATATCGGAGGGTTATTTGGTTCGATAGGTAGTTATGGAGGACTTTTAGGAATAGAGATTACTCCTTTAACTCTTACTCCTTCTACGATCATAGTTATAATGGTAAGTTTGACGATAGCATTCTTTAGCCTTGCAACTATAATCTTCCAAAAACAAGACATTCCTTAATCAAATAGATTTGTGCATTTGAACAGGATAGAAGAAAGAAAAATTATTTTTAAGATTCAATTTTAAAAAAATAAAGACTATTTCAATTTATAGAACGACTCTTCAAACTCAGGTTTACCTTTGTATTTTTGTAAAAAGATAACTCCCCCCATATCCATACCAGATCCTCCTTGAAACATAAGAGGATTAACCTTTATTCCACAGGTTTCAAACGCATTTTTAATGTCCTCCATTGAAGGTGGACACCCTCTAATAGGTACTAATTCATTGATATTGGGATGATCTTTATTTTTATTATATTGACATTGGCCGACTAAGATTGTTTTATTCATGCCCGGGGAAGGTTCCATTATTTTCCCCGTTAGAAATTCGATACCGCCAAATGTTTCACCATTCCATGCGTTTTTCAGTAGTACTAGTAATAATCCATTAATCGTACTACAGTAGGTACACATAGAAGTGTCATATTCTCTGTACTTTAATCCCTTAAATTGTCTATTATAAAAAGGAAGTGGTAAATCACCAGCGTCGTTATAAATGAACTTCCATTCGTGATGTGTAGCTACATCTTCTATTTTTTCCCCAACAATCTCAATTTCTGAAATACTTGTAGATCTATTTCTATCTTCAGCAGCTTGTACTAAGTGTGGCACGTCCGAAGGCTCTATGCCTAATGCTTTCGCGCCTACGATATCAGCCGATAGTATATCTTTAGATGCGATTAATAAATTCGTTTTATGAGCTTTTCCATCCATGGATGGGCCACGTTCTAACGTATAAATTCCGTCAATTAGTGTTAAGCACGGAGGGATATTATTAGGGAGCTTTGCAACGTTGAAATGAAGGCTTTTTACAGGATCAGCACTATGAAATTTCTTTCGTGATGGAATGCTGATAAATCCTTTGAGATTTTTTATTCCTAAACTTACTACTGCTTGACTATGAGTTTTTAAAACAGGCAAACTAATAATGTAATCAGCTTTCAGAGCGTCAGAGGCAAAATTTACTAGAAAATCGCACCCCATATCTATTTTCTCATGTGGTCTCTCACCAGTATTAATCAGCTTTACACCAAATCGTTCCTTAAGGTCGTTATACCCTAACTTCTTGAAAGCATCTTGAGCAGCTTCAGGACTACCAAATCCCTCGGCAATTGTTATGTTATCAATTCCTTTTTCTTTTAGAATGGTAACAACATCCTCCATAACCCGAGATGTAGTGATTACTCCCCATTTAGGATGAGGTCCACTGCTCCAGTAAACAATATTTGGTTTGATAAATACTTTTGCTTCTTTCGGTAAATCATCAAATAATTTGGATAACTCAACAGCCTTACGGACAGATTCTAGAGGTTTTTCATATTTAACAACCGATACAATTGATTTAGTCATATATTCACACCATTTCTTTTTAAATAATTATTACTGAATTGAATATTAACTATTTTAAAAATTAATTTATTTTAGAATTAAGTCTAGAAAAAACTTGGTTTACTCTCTTGTTCTTTTTTCCCAGTCTTCTTTTAGGATAGCCATAATTATTTCGTCGTAATATTTGCCGTTATGATACCTTGCCTGTCGTTTTCTTCCTTCTTCGACAAATCCAACTTTTTGATACGTCTTATACGCGCGAGTATTAAAATCATATACAGTTAATTCGATCCTATTCATGTTTAACGTGTTGAAACCATACTCAATTAACATCTCCATCGCTTCGGTACCGTATCCTTTGCTTTGGTATTCTTTCTCTCCGATTGTAATGCCACAAGAACACGCTCGATTTTTAGGATTTATATTATGAATGGCACAATTTCCAATGATTTTTTCGGGATCATCTTCATCTAATAGAACTATTGAAAAATGAACAGTATCTTCTCTGTTTTTAAGCGCATTGAACCATTCTTCTTCCCAATCACGAGTCAATGGTTTATACATCATTAAGTATTGCGTTATTTCGGGGTCGTTAAACCATTTTAGAAATTTATCAATGTGTTTCCTATCAAGTGGAGCAAACTTGATGCGCTTTCCTTTTAGCATGTATACTAGGATTTCAGCAAATATTAAAAAATTAACGATTAAAAATAGTTGTTTTTAAAAAATAAAAAGTAGGTTAGAAAAATATGCCAGATCTACGAGCAAAATATTTAACGAATTCAAAAGATACGATACAGATAAGCGAAATCAAAAAGCATACTAACCAATCAAAAGCTGTAAGGAACATAAATCTGAAATTTAATCCCCAATCAGCAAGCGTTACTTGGACTCCAGGGATATACATTAACGCGAGAAACACAGCGAATAAGAATCCAATTAGTAAATACATGAATCGAGTGCTGTCTTCTTTAATACTTTTAATTAAAGATTTATTAGGCCTTCTAATTTGCAATACTAAAAATGATTCGCAGAAAAATAATGTCACCATTAGCATCGTAAGAGTTTTTGCCTCGTTAGGATATACCCAACCTATATCGACAACATATTCTGGAAATGTTATGTAAGCTTCGCTTAAACCTCCAAAGTTAATATTCTCTGGAAATACCGGATAAAATCCTGTAATTGTCGTGAAATAGACAACAATCATACTTGTTGCTAATAATGCTCCAAATATAGACATAAGAATTAAGGTATTTTTTGCTAAGATTTCTTCTTCATCATGGGGTTTTTCTTTCATAACGTCCTTTGAAGTTCTGTCAAACGTAAGGATAAGACCCGGAAAAATGTGTAGAGTAACAGAGAGGAAAATCCATTGAAAATTAAATGCTTCATCCAAAAAATATGGTAGATTAAGTATTACTGATAAGATGAATTGGACGATGCCTTCGAATACATTGATACAAATATAGAAAAACACTACTGCTCTGATACGGGAAAATATTCCACGCCCTTGTTCTATCCCAGTAACGATTGATGTAAAAGAATCATCACTTATAATCATGTCAGAAGCTTCTTTAGAAACATCGGTGCCTTGTATCCCCATTGCGATTCCTGCATCCGCCATATTCAGAGCTAAAGCGTCGTTAACTCCATCACCAGTCATTGCCACTACTTGTTTAGCGTCTTGATATTTTTCTATAATATCTTGCTTATGTTCAGGTGATACCCGGGCAAATACCTTTATTTTGCTAAAATCGTAGAAAGATTTTACTTCTTTTATATCTTTTCCCTCTAGTACAACTTCATCCTTTTTTTGAATAATCCCGATTTGTTTAGCAATAGCGCGAGCCGTCTTAATCGAGTCTCCAGTAATCATTACAACATCTACTCCCGCATTGTGACATTCTTCGACGCTTTGTTTTACACCTTCTCGGGGAGGGTCGAGTATAGTTACAAAACCAATATATATCATATCAGACTCGCATAATTCTCTACTTTTTTTGTCTTCTGCCGGAATGGCGTCTAATTTTTTATAACACAAGCTTAAAATTCTAAACCCTTGTTCAGCATAGACATCTGCGATCTCCATTATTTTGTCTTTCATTTCATTATTGAGGTCTAACTCTTGATCTTTGTATAAAACCTTTTCGCATAACGGCATTAAAATTTCGCTTGCACCTTTAGTAAAGGAGTAAAACTTCCCATCCCGTTTGTAAATTTTAGTCATTCGCTTTACCTTCGAATCAAATGGGTGCTCTTTTACATATTCATAATCTTCAAGTAAATAATCCCCCATCCCTTTTTGAAATAGTACCATTAAAGCTCCTTCAGTCGGAGAACCAATTACGTTCCAATTTGGAATTACTCTTCCCGAAACCACAACTTCATTTTTTACTAAAGCCGAGTTGTTGTTTAAAAATCCTGACGTAAGCAACAGTTTAAGTTGTGGAAAATCGTCGATATGTTTCACCATAACAGAATTCTTTGGATCGTCGACTAATATGATATCCCCTTCAGGACTATAACCGCTTCCTGTTACTTTGTATGTTGAACCGTTTGTCCAAACGTGCTCAATAGACATCTGATTTTTAGTCAAAGTACCAGTTTTATCAGAACAAACTACACTTACACGACCAAGGCTATCTACTGAGGCTAAATTTCTAATAATTACTCCGTGATGAGCCATCGCTAAAACACCAGTTATCAAAATAATTGTTACGAGGAGCGGGATATTAATCGGTAATAAATCCAGAGCTGAATTCAGACTCTTAACCACATCGATCTCACCAGTCACACCCCATAGGATTAATAATATAAAAAGCCAAAAACCAGCAACGATTAAACCAAGCCATTTGCCAAAATTATTCATTTTCTGTCGGATAGGAATGTCTGAAGTTCCAGCGTCTTCTAATCCTTGAGAAATCTTTCCAATTTCAGTGTCCCTTCCTGTTTTTACGGCGATTGCTGTAGCATTACCTGTTGTGATAAATGTCCCGTAAAAAATCATATTATGTCTTTCAGCAATTGAAACAATTTCTTTCCCTAAAGCAGAACTATTTTGACTTTTTCGCACAGGTTCCGATTCCCCTGTAAGACTAGATTCATTAACTTCTAGATTTGATGATTGAACTATCCGTGAATCTGCCGGTACTCGATCTCCTTGCTTTAAAACTAATAGATCTCCTAAAACGACATTCTTCGTTTGAATATCTGCTTTTTGACCTTTTCTAATAACAGTTGTAGTAGGCGCGGTCATTTCTCGTAATGCGCTTAATTTTTTAGTAGCTCGATATTGTTGAATAATAGCTACGAAGCAATTAAGAGCTACTATACCTAATGTGACAATAATAAAAACTAAATCTCCGTGGCTGCCTAAAATAGCTGCTAGAAATAATATTAAAGCTCCAACTAAGAATATGACTATAAGCCAATTGAATAAAGGAGCAAGATAAATTTTAACAAATCCTTTAGATGCTTTAGGAATTTCGTTTAACCCGTAAAGTTCCAACCGTTTTTGGGCCTCTTCATCTGTCAAACCATTAGACGAATTAGTTTCAAACTTGCTATAAATCTGATCTAAATCCATATTATAATAAATCTCTTCCATGAGGAATTCTCCCGCGACTTTTGATGATTTTTAAGTTAATATTTATAAAAATATATAATAAATAGACTATAGAAATGCTTATTTTTATTTTATAGTATTTTTATTTAATAAAAATATTAGCTAAAAATAAAATTCGAGTTATCTCCTTTCTTTTCATTTATTTTTGTCTCAAATAATTTAGAAGATAATCTTTTTTCTTCTTGCAATATACTTAAAAACTTCTATTCCTATTAAACCTGGAAATGCTAATGCAATACATACCAACCAATCAAAGCCGCTAAGAAACATAATATTAATTTGAAAGTTAAGTCCAAACTCGTCATTTACGTAATAATTTACTTGCTGTGAAAATACCACATAGAGAATATGTAATGTGAGAGTTAATAAACAAATTATAAATAAAGCAAGGCTAAATTCTTCTGTTAAACTTTTAAATAAGTTTTTGTTAGGGCGTCTTATACTCCAGATAAACATAGTTTCAAGGATATACACTGTTGTAATAAACATAGTTCTTGCCTTTTGAGCTAGTAACTCGTCAGGAGTTGAGCCAATTGGTAAATAACTAATTTCAGGATTAAGATTCCATTCGTTTAGGGGGAATGCACCTCCTAAAGTTAGCTGAAGTACCAAAACTAACCCTATTCCCATTAAAACGGCATGGATTACCAAAAGTATCCACATATTCTTATTCAACAGTTGTTCTTCGTCTCTTGGAGGTTCTTTCATAACATCTTTAGGATGTTTATCAATTACTAAGGCTAGAGCAGGTAAAGAATGAACAATTCCATAGATATAAATATGTTGCCATTCTGAGCTAAATAAATCAAAAAATGGAACGAATTCATAAGTAAAAAAAATAACTGATTCCATTAGATTTAAACAAATAAAAAAATATATTATTGTTCGTATTCTTGCAAATAAACCGCGACCAATCTTTACGCCCCTAACTATTGATGTGAAGTTATCATCACTTATAACCATGTCAGCAGTTTCCTTTGCAACATCTGTTCCAGTAATTCCCATGGCTATTCCTGCATTTGCTAATTTTAAAGCTAACGCGTCGTTAATGCCATCGCCTGTCATAGCGCAGATGTGATCCTCCGACTGGTACTTTTTTACTATCACCTCTTTGTCTGAGGGATTGACTCGCGCAAATACAGTAACTTTTTCAAAGTCTCGATCACTTAAATTACTAATTTCAGAACCCTCTACTACTAAATCTCCTTCCTTATATATTCTCATTTGAGATGCAATAGTTTTGGCTGTTGCTGGGTGATCACCTGTGATCATTGAAATTTTTATACCAGCTGTTTCACTCTCCTCTACTGATGCTCTAACTCCAGGTCTTGGAGGGTCTAATATTGAAACGTATCCTAAGAAAACGAGTTCATTTTCAATATTTTGTCTTATTAATTCTTGTTCACTCTCAAGTTTCTTATAACCAATAGCTAAAGTTCGGTATCCTTGATTCGCTCGTTTTTGAATGTTATCGATTAAGAGAGTTTTTATTTTTTCAGTTAATTTCTCTTCTACTCCATTTATTTCAATTTGAGTTGCTATATCTAAAATCCTCTCTGGAGCACCTTTTGAGAATGCTAAAATGCTGGTTTCATCTCCATTAAGATTACATACAGTTGTCATTCGTTTAAATTCAGAACTAAACGAAAACTCCTTTAAAATTGAGTATCTATTTTTCAGATCATAAGGAATAAATCCGGCTTTTTCAGCTAACACTATTAATGAGGCTTCTGTTGGCGATCCTAAGGCCTTTCTTACGGCAATTTCCTTTGATTCTTTTAATCGGACTTTTACGTCCTCATAAACTAATTTAGCATTGTTATTTAATACGCTTGAATCAATGAATTTTATGAATGTTAGATTTTCCTTTAGAGTCATTTCGTTTCCATCTTCAAGAATGTTCCCTTCAGGGTCATATCCTGAACCAGTTACTTCGTATTCATTGTTGTTTATCCAAATTCTTTCAACGGTCATTTCGTTTTTAGTTATTGTTCCCGTTTTATCTGAACAAATTACTGAAACTCGACCAAGAGATTCAATTGCTGATAAATTTTTTATAATTACTCCGCTTTGAGCCATATTAAGTACCCCCGTGACGAGAACGAGGGTTGTTAATAGAGGTAAATTGATAGGCATGATTCCCATTGCCCTTAAAATAGAAGAGATAATTGCGTCACGTATGTTATCACCAAAGAATAAACCTTCTAGTCCTAGAATGGAAAATTTGTACACAATTAAGATGATTAGATAAATAATGACTATCGTTCCGAGAATGTACCCTAATCTATTTAATTTTCTTGTTAATGGAATATCCTCAATACTTCCCATTTCGTTAAGTTGACTTGAAATTTTACCAATCTCAGTGTTAAGTCCAGTTCCGGTCACAAGTGCTTTTACTCTCCCAGTATGTATATAAGTCCCCATGAACACCATGTTACTTTGTTTTTGAAGGGATAATTTGCGGTCTTCTAGCGGTTTGTTATTTTTTTCTACCGGTTCGCTTTCTCCAGTAAGTGGCGCTTCGTCTATAGTTAAATTTATTAAATCAATAATTCTTGCATCTGCACCGATTTTATCACCTTGCTCTAACAAAACGATATCTCCTAAAACCAATTCTCTGCTAGGAATCTCAAATTGAATTCCATTACGTAAAACAACCGTTTTTAAAGCAGCAATTTGCCTTAGGGCTTCTAAAGCTTTTTGAGCTCTATACTGTTGAGTTATTACTGTAATAGAATTAATAACTACGACTGCAAAAGTAATGATTGTCGACGTCCGATCTCCAAGTAATATAACAATTGTTCCCGAAATTATTAAAATAATAATTAAAAAATTAAATATTGGTGCGAGATATATTTTCCATAATGATTTTCTAATTTTTGGTAATTCATTGTAGCCATATTCTAGTTGTCTTTTTTCTGTATCTGAGGTACTAAGACCACTATTAATGTCTGTTTGAAATGTTGCAATTAAACTTTCTAAAGGTTGAAAATAAGCTATATCCGAAGGAGGTTGGGCTTGATTCATCTCTTTATCTATCCCTTACTTAGATTACATCAATTTATAATAAATATTGATTTAAACATTTTTAATTATATATTCTTTTCTCTAATCCCTTAATAAGTTAAATGATTAGATTTTAAATCCTTGCGGATCTCCCAAAATATCAACTAATACATGATACTTCTTTCTAATTGTAGTACTTGAGAATCTGCTAGTGTGTTCAACAATACTTTGGGTAAAAATTTTGCGATTTTCTAATGTTTGTCCTATATAATAAATCAGGCCAGCCGTGAACGCTTTGTAGTTTAAGTTTAGAATCATATCGTATGCAATTATCTGTAAAAGTTTATCTGCTAATAATTGCATTTCCACTTTTAATTTCGTATATTCTTGTTCGTTCTGAAAATGTTGTTTAACTCTTTCATATTGGATATTGTTTAAATCTTTTTGAAAAAGAATTTTAATTTTATTCTTAATTTCCTGTTCTAGGTTGGGCGCGTTTTTAAATCCTTTCAATCTTTTATCCGTGCGCTTAACTTTTAACATGGCGTTATTAAGCATTTTTTTATTTATTTTGTGTCCCAATTCTTTAGAAGATTTGATATAGTCTTCAATTCTTACATTAGTCGTTTCTTTTATTTCCATCCAGATGATAGCGAGGAATATTATGACCATATTTTCGTAAGTTTGACGATGATATTTGTTATATCGTAAATACTTATCTTTAATTTCCATATACTTAGTGGTGTCAATATTTAATCCAATACCATAACTCTTCAACATACTAATCGTTTTCTTTTGTTCAGTAAAACTACTTTGAGAGTCTTGGAACCATTTATTTAAAATATTTATCTGTTCGTAGCGTTTTCTTGTTTCTGGATCCTGAATTGCTTTTGAATCATTTATTCTTATTTTTCTCTCGTATTCTAATTGAGAATCGGAATAAAATTCTGGAACACGAGTTCTTTCAAAAGCGATTTGATCTTTCTCAATTAAACCACAATCTTGACAGACAAAAAAGCCTCCTTCTTGTCTTACATTCTTATGTTCACATTCGTTATCTTCAGCGGAAACATTCTTATTATCGTTCAAAAATTTATCATTTGAGTGAATTCATTTATTAATTTTCGCTATAGTCAAAAAAAATATTAGTTCCATGTTTATAAAATTTTTATATTAAACCATCAAATTAAAAATAATATAAAAGATTCTTAAAAAAATATAGAATATTAAATTTTTTTCTAAAAACAATGAGTTGGTAAAAATTGGAAAGAAAAGCTGTTCTTAAATGGTTAAAAATTTTTAGTATTATATTTATTCTGCTTTCTGTTGTTGAACTCCTTGATTTAATATTTTTTAGCACCCTGATTAATTTAACTTTAGATAGCTCGCAGTATAGTATTATTCACATTATTTTTGAATCTGGTTTTATGGATATTCACGCAATACTTTTATGGATCTTTTTGCTTTGTGTAATTTGTGGTTTTATTGTTTTGTCTTATTCGATTTTTAATGCTGCAAAAAAGAATAAAATCGAAAACTTCACCCTTGCTAAATTTTTACTACTTATTGGTTTGTTTCTGATAATCGGGGGTTTTATTAAAACAAGTTTCATAGCTCTGTTAGGGAATAGTACTATAAACACAATTATACCAGATACCCTTCAAAACGTGATTCTTACGCAATCCTTATTAGGGACTATAATGTGGTATTATTTTACTGTTGTTGTAAGTTGCTTCTTAATCTCCGGATTAATTTTTGGGGGTATTGGTCTTAAGTGGGTGCTTCTAATTCAAGAAGAAGAAGAAACCTCTAATAGTTAAATATAATTTAACATAAACTGCTCTTTTAGTTTGAGAATAAAAAAAAGGAATTAATACTTTTTAATCGATCAAGATGATTTATTTAGCTTTAGGGAATCTAAAGCCTTGATTTTATTTGTTTTGCCCTGCTACGTAAAGTGACTTCTGTGATTTTCGCCACATCAGCCACAAGAGATTGAGTTCGTCGAATCGCTCCGTCCTTAGCGGCTATATATATACAAGCGGCAGCTAATCCTTTAGGGTCCTTCCCCGTTCGAGCTAAACCGTTCTTAGATGCTGTTCTTAACATGTCGATTGCAACCTTTTGAACCTTCATAGGTAAGTCTAATTCGTTTCCAAACCTGAAAACTAAACTTTCAGCTGTTATAGGTTGATATCTCAAACCTAATTGGGGTAAAACTTCTCTGATAATCATAGCTAGAGATCTATGAACAGTTCTTCTCGGAGTTAAAGAAGCCTCACACACTTCATCTAACAATCGTGGAAAATCATGAACTCTTATCGCTGCGTATAGGGAACCCGCTATGAAGCCGTTAATAGATCTTCCCATTGTTAACTTCTTCTTAGCAACAATACTATAAACCTTCCAAGCGGTTTCTGAAATATATTCTGGAATGTTTAATTTTGAAGTTAACATTTTTAATTTAGGTTTTGCCTCCCAAAAGTTCCTTTCTATACTAGAGATTAACGAGTTTTGAATTTTAGATAAACGTGAAAATAACGCTTGTTCTTTAGGACCTATTGATTTGCCTTTTGAATCGGTTTTTGTGGTTGGAAGCATCGTTCTTGGTCCAAAATCTCGCCAACGAGGTTCAGTCCTTCTTCGATTTTGTATTTCTTCCACAGTATAAGCTCTTCTCTCATTGCCTACATATGTTCGCTCTGCGATCATACCACAGTTAAGGCAAACTTTATTACCATCGCGTTCTTCGATGGATGGCGAGTTACAACAATCAGCTTTTTTAGCAGACGGCAAATTATCTTGATCAATATTTTTAGTTTTTATTAGATCACGGTAATTGCTATTCATATTATATCACAAAAAATGTATTAATAATCAACATAGTACCATCTAAACATGAAATTGTATAAAAAATTAGATGATGTTACGACTTTAATAATGTAATAATATGTATGTATCCAATCTGCATTTATAAATCTTTGTCTTGAAAATTATACAACAACATAATGGGGGAATACAATGGGATACAAATAATAATAATACGGTCATATCTGTCAGTATTTAATCAAAAACAATAAGATTTTAGGATTATACCTCGTTTAGTATAATTAAGAAAATTATTAAATATGGTTTGTAAAATGGAATTTTACGATGTTTTGAGAAAAAGAAGAAGTTATAGAGTATATAAATCCGATATGCCGGAAGAGGAAAAAGTTAATCGAATTTTAGAGGCTGCACGATTGGCTCCAACTTGGGCTAATAAACAAGGCATGGAATATATTGTCGTTAAAGACCTTGAAACGGTAAAAAAAGTATGGAACGCAGTTGGTCAAGCGCAGAAGTTTGTTGAAGCGCCCATGTTTATAGTAGGGATTATTTCTGAGTCTGGATCTGGTAGTAATTCAAATGGGATAAAGTATTTTCCTTTAGATTGTGGAATCTGTTTTGAACATTTAATTTTAGCGGCAACCGCTGAAGGATTAGCCACTTGTTGGATTGGTTGGTTCAATGAGGCCAAAGTGCAAGAAGTACTTGGGATACCAAAGAAATTCAGAGTTTTAGCATTAACTCCATTAGGGTATCCTATGAAAGAAAAGGGAGAAGTAACGGATCGAAAATCCCTTAAAGAAATCGTACATTACGATAAATTCTAATTTACATTGAAATCCCATTTCATGAAGAAGTAAAGGTAAAATATTACCTTAATTTATTTTATTTATGCAGATTGTAAGAATCAATGTAAAATCGTTTGAAATTAATTACGAAGAAATTTCTCAAGATTCAAAATATTTTTTGTTAGGTGCCCGAGGTTTAACTTCACAAATCGTTCACGATGAAGTTCCTCCTAAATGCGATCCACTCGGCCCAGATAATAAGCTAATCTTAGCAAACGGGATACTTACCGGAAGCCCATTCCCAAATTCTGCTCGAACATCAGTTGGTAGCAAAAGTCCATTAACAAACGGTATAAAGGAAGCAAATGTGGGAGGAAGACCTTCACTCATGCTCGCTAAATACGGTATAAGAGCCTTAGTTTTTGAAGATGAATCCTCAGAATTAAAAATAGTCTTAATTAACGAGAAAGGGATTGAGTTAATACCTAGTAGCGAATATAAAGGCTTAGGAAATTACGGATTGCATCAAATATTAAGAAGTAAATATGGAGAAAATATTGGTATTTATTCTATAGGCCCCGCAGGTGAACATATGATGCTCTCAGCGACTGTTGCTGCCAATGATTTGGAAGGTTATCCAAGTAGACACGCTGCTCGAGGTGGATTAGGTGCAGTCATGGGTTCCAAAGGCATTAAAGCCGTTGTAATTATCCCCACTAAAGAATCAAAAGTAAAAATGCACGATTTAAAAAAGTTTAGAGAGGCATCAACTCCTTTTGCTAAGGAACTAGCTGATACTAAGAAAGTCTTTTCTAAATTTGGGACAGCATTAAGTATGAGAATAATGAGCGAACATCAAGGATTACCAACGAAAAATTTTCAAATGGGGTCTTTCGACAATATTTCGAACATTAGTGGAGAAAAACTCCACGATCTCGTAGTTGCAAGAGGGGGTAAGAAAAATTTAGCATGCTCTCCTTATTGCGTTATAAAATGCTCTAATTTGGTTGTAGACGAGAACGGTAACCATATAACTTCTAGCCTTGAATATGAAACTATGTGTTTAAACGGAAGTAATTTACTTATTGACGACTTGGATAGCTTAGCTAAAATTGATCATTTATGCGACGATATTGGAATCGATACTATTGAATTCGGTGGTACCGCTGGTGTCGCTATGGATTGTGGTAAACTTTCCTGGGGTGATTCAGATTCTGTTTTTACCATCCTAGATAAAGAAATCCGGGAGAATACCGAAATAGGTAAGTTATACGGGAATGGGGTTAAAAATATTGGAGAGAAATTAAATGCAAAGCGAGTACCAGAAATTAAGGGACAGGGTATTTCGGCATATGATCCCAGAGTCTTTAAAGGTATGGGTGTTACCTATGCTACAAGCCCAATGGGAGCCGATCACACCAGTGGAGCTGCTATAATTGGTAGAGTAGCAAGTCAAAACAAAAATTATGGAGAACTTACTAAAAACGATGGCAAATTTGATTTATCATTTGAATTGCAAGTTTATACTACGGTTTTAGATTCTATGGGATGCTGTTATTTCATAGGACCAAGTTATGAGAACATGGAAATTGTAACAGCAGCTATTAACGCAATGTATAATTTAAATTTGACTCGAGAAGACGTAATTAATATCGGTAAACATATCCTTAAAATCGAGTTATCATTCAACGAAAAAGCAGGTATTACCAAGGATATGGATGATGTCCCCGATTTTTTAAAAGAAGAGCCTTCTGAACCTAGTGGTTTAAAATTTACATTTACGAAAGAAGAATTACAGAATTTTTGGAAGAAGCTCGATTAAAATCTTTAAATCTATTAATTAAATATAGTTTAACAACCCTTTTTTCTTCATTATTAATTCGGCTGAGAAAATCAGCAATAACCCTAAAAATAGAGTTAACATTAGACTTATGTTGATTATGAATAAATGATTTAGATTTAACATTAATAAAATATTTAAAACAAAACTACTAAAACCACCTATAATGAAAATAAGCTTGTGCTTCTTATAAAGTGAAAGCGAGAAATGCCAACAAACTATTAATAAAAAATCTAAGCTTTCGATTAAAACAAATCTTACGATAAGCAAATTGCTATAAATGGGGAGAGTAATTGAATTTAATACAACTTCTATTATAATAACTAAAATGGTGAATTTTATTGAATTTTTCACTATAAAATTTTGCTCTAGTTTTAAGAGAATACTCATCAGAAATGGAGGACCAATCATTAAAATTAAAAGCAGCGATAAAATTAAATCGCCTAAAACCAGTATACTAAAGAAGATTGATAAGAAGAAACTTAATAATAACAAAAATGAACCTATAAGTCTATACAAACCTTCTTTTTTACCACGAATGCTCATCTATAAAATTGTTTTAGATAGGTAATTGCTTATTTATTTAAGTTATCTTGTAAAAAACTTTGGGAAATTATAAATTTAAATAGAAAAAAATGTATTCTGAATTATTAAAGAAAAATTTGAATTTTTATTCGAATAATTCTAGCAAAAAGGATAATTCAATATAAAAGTTGTAAATAATGAGCGAAATTAATATTTTAAAAGAGTTGGAGGATATTGTTGGGAAGGATTATGTTTCTAATCGTTCGGAAGATTTATATATTTACTCCCAAGATCCGGGAGCGTCACTTTCACGACCCGCAGATTTCGTAGTGATGCCAATTACATCTAAGGAAGTCCAAGAGATCGTAACACTAGCAAATCGAGAAAAAATTCCAATTGTTCCTATGGGAGGTGGTTTAACATTAAGTGGGCTTGTAATTCCCATTAAAGGAGGTATAGTTATGGATATGAAACGCATGAACAAAATAATTGAAATTAACGAATTAAGTCGGTTTGCCCTTATCGAAGCAGGAGTAACTTCAGGACAGCTGTTAGCGTATTTAAACACTAATCATCCCGATTTACAGCCACCGGTTCCTGATGCACCTCCTTCAATTACAATTGCCGGTAACGCGTTAATTCATGGATCTGGTTATTTGTCACAAAAATTTGGAGATCACGGTTCTATGATTAATGGATTAGAAGTTATACTTCCTGATGGAGAACTATATAAATTAGGCTCTTGTGCGGTTTCAGATTATTGGTTCACAAGAGGTCCCATTCCAGATTTTATTGGTATGTTTACTAGTTCATTTGGTACCATAGGTATTATTACAAAGCTTTCTATTAAATTATTCCCTAAACATAAGATAAGAACTCTGGTTTTTGGTTTATGTAAAGACCCAAAAACACTCCCAAAATTAATTTCAAACATAACATTTGATGATGTTGCTGAAGATATTTTACTAGGGATTGCAGATAAACCCGATTGGATGAAAGGATACGTAACTATTATGGTTTATATCACTGGAGAATCTGAAGACGAAATAAATAATAAAACAAAAATCCTTAAGAAACTATATCGCGAGTCAAAGTCGAGGTACATGAAAGTTCCAAAAAGACTTGAAGAAATATTTCTGGAAAAACCACAATTTGCAGCAACTGCGGCAGATTTTAGGAAAGGAGGAGGCTTTGAATATGTTGGGGCATTCGTGCCACTTAAATTAATCCCTGAGATGATTAAAATTGGTTCCGAAATTTCTTTAAACCACGAAATTATTCCTACGCTGGGCGCTCGACTTATAGGACAAGGTCACGCTGTAATGTTTTTTTTTACTTATTCTTTTAATCGTGCGGATCCAAAAGATATGGAAAATGCGCGAGATGCATTACACGAAACTAATAAGGCTGTTCTTGAGATTGGAGGGATTCCTTGGAAAGCAGAATTAGCGGGACAACAACTAATTCTAGAAAAAATGGATACTAATTATAAGAAACTTCTAAAGAACATTAAAAATTTATTAGACCCAAATGGGATCATGAATCCAGGAAATTGGGAGGTTAAATAAATGACTTTAAAAACTGAACAAGATTGGAAAGATATAGTTCATAGGTGCTTTCGATGTGGTTATTGTAAGTTTACCTACGATTATTCTGATTTTAATTGCCCTAGCTATAAAAAGTTCCGATTTGAGACTTATTCCACAGGTGGAAGGTTGTGGTTAATTTATGGTTTGATAAGTGGGGAACTCTCATGGAGTCAAAATGTAGCAAATGTAATATATGCGTGTTCTACTTGCGGAAACTGTATGGAAAATTGCAGGTTTGAGAAATTTAATGATTTTCTGGTGGACATTATTGAAGCTGCTCGAGCGGAAGCTGTAATAAAAGGATTTTGTCCCGAGAAGCAAAAGGCTTTAATTGAACGGATAGAGAACCCTGAAATGTCAAATCCATATGGCGAACAAAATTCAGACAACGAAGATTTAAAGAAGTTATACGATTTACCAGACAAGGCAGAATGGGTTTATTTTATAGGTTGCACATCTAATTATCGGCAAAAAAACTTAAGAGATGCTACTTTAAAATTTCTAAAGAAAGCAAAAATTGATTTTACATTGGTTGATGAACATTGTTGTTGTAGCCCAGTAATAAGAACAGGTCAAATTAATTCTGTTAAAAATTTCATAAATCATAATATTACTCAAATAAACAACGCGGGAGCATCAAAGGTTATTACATCATGTGCGGGTTGTTATCGTACTCTAAAAAAAGATTGGCTGAAATATGGGGCTGATTATGATTTTCAGATATATCACACCGTAGATTTAATTAAAAAGCTGTTAGATGATGGAAAATTAAAATTTACTTCAGATTACAATAAAACTGTTACTTACCACGATCCATGTCATTTAGGAAGGCATATGGGTATCTATGAAATACCTCGAGAAATTTACAAACAGATACCGGGATTAAAATTAGTAGAAATGAAAAGAAATCGAGAAAACGCTTGGTGTTGCGGCGCTGGGGGCGGTGTGAAAATCGGATATCCTGAATGGTCAGTTGAAATATCAAAGGAAAGACTTGAGGAAGCGAAAATGACAGGTGCTTCTGTAATTTCGTCCGTATGTCCATTTTGCAGGACTAATCTTAGTGATGCTAACAGTAAATTTAATATGGACTTTGAAGTAATTGATCTAATAGAGATTTTAGACATTATTGAGTTCGAAATCTCAAATAATTAATACATTTTTTTTCTATAGGTGTTTTAAATATGAGATTAGGGGCTCACATGAGCGTTTCAGAGGGCAAACACATGGCTTTCCATAAGGGCAGAGAACTTAAGTGCGAATCAATTCAAGTTTTTATAAGAAATGTTCGCTCTTGGTCAACAAAACCTTTAGATCAGAAAACTATCGATGAATTTCTTAAAACAAAAGAAGATTTTAAAAACGAAATATGGCCAGTTATAAGTCATAACAGTTATTTAATCAATTTAGCAAGTATCGATAGCGAAAAATTAGAGAAATCTTACAGCGCTATGTTGGATGAACTTCAAAAGGTTACCCAACTAGGGATTGAGTATGAAAATATGCATCCCGGAGTTATCCCTATTAAAGATAAGGAAGAAATCTCGAAAGAAGAAGCATTTGTTCAGATCGCTACTCAGCTAAATAAATTGATGAATGAAACTAAAGGATCTAAAGTTAAAATATTACTAGAGACTACTGCAGGGCAAGGCAAAGGCTTGGGGAATAAATTTCACCACCTTAGAGCAATAATTGATAAAATTAAGGATAAAACCAAGATTGGAATTTGCTTTGACACAGCGCATTCGTTTGCCGCGGGTTATGATTTCACCACTAAAAAGAAGTACAACGAAATGTGGAACGATTTTGATGATATTGTTGGATTAAAATATCTTTTTGCATTCCATCTAAACGATACGGAAAAAGAATTAGGATCGAGAGTCGATCGTCATACTCACATAGGACAAGGAAAGATTGGAAAGGAGGCGTTTGGCTTTTTGCTAAACGACGATAGATTTAAAGATATTCCTGGAATTTTAGAAACTCCAAAGGGTAAGGATTTGAAAGAAGATAAAATGAACCTTAAAACTCTTAGAGATTTAATAGTACCAAAACTTAATCCTGAACATTGAACCATAGGGGACTGGTGTCATCTACCAACCCATTATAATTAACTGTGAGTTCTTCTCCTTCATTAATATCTTTTATAGCAGAATACTCTATTGCTTTGTTCTCATAATCGTATAAGTACTTTAAGTTAGGAGAATATGAATGATTGATGAATTGGCTAACGCTTAATGTGATGGCGTTTTTAAAAGACGGTTTATGCTTTGGATCTTCCCAAATATAGCAATAGTCGTATAAAAGCGTTTTTTCAATCTTTCTATATTCTTTATTGGGTATTAAGACTACATTTGCAATATCGATTACAGTACCTTTCTCAATAATTTTTTTCGCAAAAGCTCCTCGTCCTTTTCTCTCGGAAATAAATCTTACTTCTATATAATCGTGCATCCAAATCCTTCTTAGTTTTTATTTTATTCTATTGAAGCATGTCGTTCATCAATATTCTTTTCGGTTACTCCTAATACAAGCATTAACGAGGCTCCAATTGAATCTAATATGGAGAGAGTAGAAATATCGAATAGTGAAGTAAATGGAGCTAAAGTTTCTTGTGTAATCGCTTTCTCTTTACTTTTACCCTCAATTTTAATGGTCAGATCAGATACCATAGCTATTGTACTTTTAGGATTTCCTGTAAGTAACGCAATTTTTCCACCGATTTTTCTCGCTTCTTCTGCGATAGCTTTAGGTGAGGTTGTTTCACCGCTTCCACTTATTAATACTAATAAGTCCCCTTTGCTATAGCGATAGGTAACTGCGTCGGTAACAAAACAAGATTTAATACCGAGATGCATCAATCTCTGAGCAAAGCAACGGCCAATAAATCCAGATCTTCCCGCCCCATAAATAAAAATCCGTCCGTTATTTGAATCAGTTTTTACGATTAAATCTATTAATTTTAAGACTTGATTAATATCAATAAATTCGGAATTTTTTTTTACTTGATCTGCGATTTCTATAAGAGTATTTAAAAATCTTTCTTGTATTAAATTTGAATTAGATTTATTCATTCTTATCTTTCCTCCTTTGAGAATTCGGGATGGACACATCTTCTCCATTGATCTACCGTTTCTTTAGGACCTAAACCGATTAAAAGATCCCCCACTTCAAAAAGAAAATCAGATTTAAAGCTGTAAATCCATTTATTTTCTCTTTTCAATGCAATAATATGAAATCCTCGCTTATATTGTTGGTCTTGTAACTGTTTGTAGGTTTTCTCTTTAAAATATGAATCTGTTGAGATAGTTTCTCGAACAACTATTTCTGGAGTTTCTTCAATAGCTTTTTGAAGAATTATGTGAGGTTCAAAACCTTTTAAAATATTCTCAGCTAAATGGGCTGCTGCATCTGAAATTAACTCGCAAGAAAATATTATACGCATAATTCCTGTTAAATTCTTCGGATTATCAAGTAATTGTGTTAAATTTAAAAGATCCTTTTCAAAAATTATATTAAGGCCATCCATTATAGATTCCATCTCTAATACATCCTCAGCTACTTCATAACTTTTAAAAAATAACGCTGCTAAGGCTAATTCTATCATTGTTTCTGAAAGATCTGTGATTGTTATGTAATCTTTTTTGAGTTCTTGAATTTTATCGAATACTTCAGGATTAGTCAGATCGAATTCAGATTCTTTCTGCAAATCATCAATTTGGAAAGAAAAATCTTCAGTATCAAACGTTAATTTTTTCAGTTCTTTGATTGGCTCAATTTCTCCTTTTATTATTAATATATCCTCAACTTGAATTTCATTGTCTTTTTCGAATAACCAATTATCTTTTCTTTTGATCGCTATTAAATCCACTCCGTATTTTGATCTAAAATGCACTTCTTTTCGTTTCATGCCAATGAATTCACAAGCATCATTGACGGTGATTTTTACAATAGGTTCGGGAACATCGTCCCAAAATAATTGTGTAAAATCAGAAATATCGCTATTAATATATACAACTCGAGCTATATCCGCTAATGCATCGGAGATTTTATCAATAGAATAACCCATAACAACAATAGGTTCTAAAGCTTTAGCTTCTTTAAAACCGCCAGTTTGAGTTTGAATAATTTGTAAATTTAATAAAAATGTTAACTCGTGGATTCTTTTTTCAATTTTAGAAGTTTCATCCGCAATTTCTTTGCTGCTAAATTTGATAGCGCTGTAAGCAAGATCAATCATCAAATCGATCTTCTGTTTCATCTCTTTTAAAATGTCTTTTAATGATACAGGCTGGTACTGAAACTTCTTTCTTTTTTCGTTCTTTTTAATTATTTTCTCACTCTCGTTTGATTACTTAAATAAATAATTGGATTAAGATTATAATAAATAATGGGGTTAAGAAATCTGCTAAAGATGTTACCATTGGAATTAAAAAATTATTAGGGTCTTTCCCTTTCCTAAAAATTAATATGGAACCCATAAATAAAAACACAAACATAAGCCCAAATAGAATCAAAATAGTAACAATTATAATTGATATAATCAACAAAGGATTAACGATTTCTATTCCAGTTACACTTCCCAGTAAGTATCCTAGGCTTATTAATGCAACTAAGCTTAATAAAATTGTTATCAGCAACCCATAAAAATCTTGTTTTAATCGTTCCGAAGGCTGAATTTTAGGAGATAAGGTTCCTATATAAAGGTGAGATGTAAGTCGAGACACTAAAACAGTTGATATATCGCCTATTAAAGAATTTAGAGAAGGCAATACAAGTAAAATAATGGGGAAACTAGATAAAACTCGTTCACTATTAGATAAAAGCGTTCCAGAAAAGAGTCCCATTATAGAACTAATTAAAACAACAATTATCGATTCTTTGAAGATCTTTTTAAAATAATCCACTTCTAAGGTACCCCCAACATAATTATTGTTAGATAGAAACAAATTACCGTAAAAAAGTCGTCAATCGCGGTCATCACGGGATTTACAACATTATTTGGGTCTAATCCTCGCTTGAATGCTAAAAAATTCAAGAATGTGGAGCACGGAATTGATATCGATAAAGTTAACACTATAGAAATAACAGGAATCACGATTAACAGCCCCATGTGAAAAATGTAGAGCCTTATTAACAAGAAGTTAATAAGGATACTAAAAACTCCAATAGCTAACGCAGTTAATAACGACAGAGAAAGGGTAGCTAGAACATTTTCAAACCACGATTTCTTATTAAATTCACCGATAATAAAATCTCGCGAAGTACGAGCAATAAAGGGGCCACTTAAATTTCCCCTAAGAGATAGTAAGGCTGGTATAATTAGAATTAATAAAAGAAAGCTCTCAAATGAGACAATTAAAAGAGAAAGCACGATTCCCGCAAGGATGTCGCCCACAATGGAAACCATTTCAGACGGAAAGGTTTCTTTAATGATTTTACCTTTAGAATCTCGAGCTTCCATATGTCATCATCATCATCAGATGAATCTAAAGTTAATTTTTCATTCATTCTCGTTAATATTTAAGAAGGCTTTAACTTATTTAAAAGTTCCTATATATCTTTTAATTAATAATTTAGAAATTAAAATTCTATTAATAATATTAATTCTTTTTATAAAAACGGAGGAAGTAACATGAATTATTTTAAACGGAATTAGTTGCACCTAAAAGAAAATAGTAAAAAAAAAATTGATTTTCAAGTTATAATTTCTTAATTTTTTTGTAGTGGATCATTACTAAACCAATTAAACCTAGTATAAGAAAGCCAAAGGTCGTTAACAACGAAAATCCGGGAATTGCGTCATCAACAGGAGGGCCAATATATATATATGAGATTGCCATGAAGATAGATAAGGTTCCTGAACTACCGCTAATAGGGAAGTTCATTGTCAGTGAATTGTCATCGTAATCATATATAAACCAACTTGCTGCTGATGAAGGAGCTGCTTCCCATTGATTGTTACCACTCATGTTCCACACCCAAAAGGTCAGATTATAGTTGTCTAGATCGAATGATCCATCAAATTTGAGGTAAAAAGTTAAGTTCTCTAGTCCCGTCATATTGGTAATTAGAAGATCGTTGTAGTAGAGTACTGTTCCATTAGTGAGGGTTGTGTTTATAGGATTCATGTCTAAAAGGGCAGTAACCAACTCTACACCTGTATTATTCGTAATCGCTATAATGTTTGAAATCGAAATTTCGCTTATAGCTTCATTAGGGACTTGTATATTGTTGGTTCCAGAGAGAAGCGTTTCGTTATGCATTGGATAAAAAGTCATGTACGTCCAAGTTGTGTCGTCTCCACCTGGCATATTCATCCACCCTCCCATAAATGTTATAGCCCCCGTGGTTACATCAATGTAAGTGTCTAATTGCCTGTCAAGTGTCGAATTTCGAAGAATTATGTGATCCTCGTTAAAAGTCGACTCATCAAATACACTACTGAGCAATGCTAAGACATTGGCAAGATCTACTCCTGTAAACCCTATCGGTACGAATAATGGAGGAGAACCGCTACCAAACATAGCCGCTGGAGATATTGGCCAATATGTATTCGCTTCGAGGAAAAGATCGTCTCCCATATCTTGCCAAGTCCCTGTGTCTTCGTCAAATTCTTCAAATTCTGCAATCATTGCCTTAAAGAATTGTAACTCCGGTTGACCCGGGATTTTCGTGAAGGCTCCACCGCTATCCACCTCCCATTGAGTCAAATTGATGAATTCGCCGTCTGTGAATGCGATAATTGCCCTCCTGTACATCTCTCCATCGTGAGTATTTTGCTTGTAATAGATGATATCTCCAATATTTACGTTCCACTCGACGAGAGTCATATCTTTTATCTCGTAGTATAACTGAATGTCACCAGATTCGTGAATCATAAACGATTGTGTTATTCCTGTTGATTTATCGATCGTCATTTCTACTTTAAAGTTATCAGAAGAATTTCTTAGCATAAAATCAAAGTTCCCATTCTCAATAATTTGAATCTCATCAAATGGTGCGTCCCAAATCCTGAGAGAATCCAGATTCCACATGTACTCTATATCTTCCTTCAATGTGTTACTAGGAATTACAAAATTAAATTCCGGTGAAAAATTTTCATCGAAATATTGGAAGTAGAAATTATTAGCCATCCCTATAGGCATATTATCCTCTTCAATTTCATATTCAATCCCGTCCCAGACCGACAAGTTAGCAACAACTGCTTGAAAAACCATGTTAATATCTCCCTCCATAAACGCATTATTCGATTTTGGAAGTTCTCTTTCTATAAAATCTACGATTTCTATTTTGATATCGTAATAGCTACCCATACCACCTTCAGTCCAATCGTAAAAAAAGGTATCTCCTATATTAACGCCCCACTCTATTTCGTCAGTTATATCATAATCCATTACTCTTTGCATTGTCACATTAATTAACATTAAATCTCCCATAGTAACTCTTATGTACGCTTCTGCATATTCCGCTACACCGTCAGTTGGATTATATTCCAAATACATGTAATAGTTATCAGTTGAGTTAAAAAATGAAATACTATTATCTCCAATGTTTGAAGAATAACTACTGAATTGGTTATAACCGTGCATAGAAAGAGGACCATAAAAAGACTCGTTGAGGATATCAGCTAAAACGCCAACATCAAAACTAGAACCGTTAATTGGAAGGATTTGTGGAGCTGCACTCATCCCTGCGCGAACCTTGTGTTGTATACTATCTGAATTATTATATCCAAATGATATAAATTCTGACGATGGTCCATAAGGAACTATGACTCCTTCGGTAATATTATGGTAGCATTGCGTTGCGTTAACTTGAGAAAATTCGTTTACTCCTAACCAATCAAATGTAACATTTTCAATTGAAGTTATGTTGTAAATCCAGATGTCTTTAAACATCATGGTAACGTCTCCACTCGAATAGTTTGTAATTACTACTTCTACTTCCCAATATAATTCATCACCAATATCTATTCCCCAATGCCAGCCGTTATTATTGTGTTCTTCAGGAATATCTGGTCCTGCTTTAACTGGTGAAAATAGTCCACTCAAATTAAATGTTGTAAGGAAAACTGCTAAAACAATCAATACTATTTGCTTATTTTTTGTGTTTTTATTCATAATTTTCAACCCTAAATTGAGTAATATTTATCGTATAAATCTTAGTTATTCTATAATATGGGAATTTAGGTATAAAAATCCTCCTTAATAATTGATTCTTAGCCAAAAATGTAAAAGTATGAAAAATTACAAATAAATCTATAGAGATTTTAACCAATCAGAATCTATTTTATTTAGAGCATTTTCCACTTCCTTTCTTACACTCCAATCGTCATCCCATAATGACCTTGCTAAAGGTTCCAACGCTTCTTTGTTTCCTATTTGACTTAGAGCTTTTGCAGAAGCAATTCTAATCTTTGGATCGCCGTCTTTAAGCATCTCTATGAATGGGGTAATGTCGCTAATGTTTTCGAATTTTCCCAATGCTAAAGCAATCCAACTTTTTATATATATATCATCATCGTTAATTAAAGGTAACAGAACCTCTAGGCTATCCTCGCCCCCTAATTTAATTAATAGCTTTACAGCTGCTCGTTTAGTTTTCCAATTCGTAGAATCTAAAAGTGTTTTTACTTCATTAATGTATGTTTGATTGCTTATTTTGGACAAAGCCTCAATAGCGATATCTCGCACTCTATTATCAGGATCACTTAAGAGAGTTAATAATATGGAAATTTCTTGTTCATTTCCTAACTTTCCTACTAATTTTGCACAGAAACTCCTTATTTTCCATTCTTTAGAGTTAAGGCCTTCAAGAACCTGAATTGGAACCCTATCATTAGAGATCTGAATGAGCGAATTATAAGCTAATTTTCTGATTTTATTATCGCTACTCTTGAATGATTTAATCATATAGTCAATAGATTTCTGATCTTTAATCAGACCTAATAACTTTATTGCTTCTTTTCTCTCAATCATGTTCCTGCTGTTTGCACTTTCATAAATTTTTTCATAGGAATCAAGCAAACCAAATATCTGCTTTAGTGATTGAACAGATAAATTACGAATGTCTTCATCTTTATTTTTTAATAACTTTAAGAGTGGACCAATCGCGCGTTTACTTTTAATTACACCTAAAGCTTTAATACTAGCCTTTTTAACATCATTATCAACATCTTCCAGTAAATTGATTATTATTCTTGCGTCCTTTAATTGAATTACTTTTTCTAAAGCTTTAACAGTATTAAGTCTAACTTCAGGATCGCTTTTATGAAGTAATTCTTTTAAATAATTTGTTGAGTCTTCGCTTTGAATTCTACCCAGGATAATTGGAACTGATCTTTTAACATGAATATTACCTGCATCAAAATGAATACTAATCCCACTTATATCTCCTAGCTTTCCTATATTCACGATTGATCTAATCACGTCTTCTCTAATTTCTAAAGAGGGGTTACTAAGCATGTTTAATAACGGTTTTAAAGCAGAAAGGGGTTTAATTTTTCCAAGCGCTAATACTGCTGATTTTCTGGATATTAAAAAATTGTCTGTAAGAGCTTTAATTAACAATGGAGCTGAAATTTCAGGTAAATTTTTCGAGACAACATTGATAATCGCTGCTCTTACTTTACCATCTGATTCGTTTTTATATTGCGTAGCAAAAAAACTCAAGCTATCTTTATCAATAATACTTCCAATCGTCTTGAGCTTACTCACTTTATTTTCAGGAATAGTAGTTTTAAGATAGTCTATTTTAAATTCTTGAAATCCCATTTTCCTAATACTTTATCCATCTTTTTCAATAAAAAAAGTTACTAACTCTAGAATCGAGTTCGTATTTTTATTCTTAAGTGAATTTAAGGCAGATGAATTTTTCACTGAAAGTCAAACTAAGAGAGAAGAGTTTTATTTAATTATGCTTATGTAGATTGAAAACATCTTTTTTTAAATTAGCGCTTATGCTTTTTGTATATAAAAAATGAAACTCATTGAGGAATTCGTACCTCTATATGTTATAAAAGAAAAGTAAAAAAAATAGAAATTTACGAACTGAGCAATTTAAAAAGGATCGTTGCATGAGGGATATAAAATTGATCTTTAACCTTTATTACGACAGTATGAAAGTATTCAGCTAAACCTAAAAAACCCCTTATTACTGATTCATCCTCTTCGAACTTAAATACTACATTCGCTACAGCTGAGCCAGTACTAAAGTTAGCTTTTTCATATACCCTTTCATCGATTAAAGGAATTTTCAATTCGTTTACTATTTCATACACACGCTTGATGAAGAGTTCTCTCTTTGGAATAATCATACACCTATTAATATTGTAAACTAATTATTAAAGATACAAATGAAATATGATATATAATTATATTAGATTTGGTATTTTTAATTGTATTTTTTTTTCGAAGAAATTGTGACTTGTAAAGAACTAATTTAGTTAGGGTGAAAACTAAGATGCGATATAAGTACTATAAAAAAATAAAAATAAAAATATAAATTAATATAATACAATTACTACTATAACTGTATATTATTCCATAAAAAAATAAAAAAAATTAGAGGAATTGATAGGAAGTTGGTTTCGAAAGAATATAAGAAGATGGAGAGAGTCGTAAACTTTATGAAAAAAGGTTTAACATCCCTTTCTGACGATTTAGAAGAAACTGTAAAAGGGATTAACGATTTTAAAAAATCTTTAAACAAAGCCTTGAAAGATTTGAAAGATGTCTCTATTGAACCAGAATTAAAAACTGTTAGCACATCCTCTAAAAAAGTCGTAGGTCCTTCTGGGGGACAAGCAAAAACTGCCGCCGCCAGTACTTTGTTTAATTTACTAAGTGGTGGCACTGGAGCTGCACAACAAGCACCACCAACTGCTACAGCGAGCGCTTCACCTAGGGTTGGTGGCCCTCCTAAATCACCTGGAGGCGGCCCTCCAAAAAGACCTGCAAGTGGAGCACCTCCTAAGGCACCAGTTACAGGTGGACCCCCTAAACGCTCTAATTTACCACCCGCACCAAAATTGCCTCCTACTGCTGGAAGTGGTCCTCCTCAAGCACCAAATAAGGGAGTGGTTCAAACACCATCATTTGCTAAAAGACCAACTCCACCTGCAGCTCCTGCTACAGGTATTCCTGCAAGACCACCTGGCGCGCCTACAACATCACCAGTAGCAGCGGCACCTCAAGCTGGTGGTGGATTGAGTTCTTTACGCGACGAAATGTTAGAAGAATTGAATCGCTTAAAGAAAATAATGAGAGGAGATTAAAGAACAGCTTTTAATATTTTTTGTTATTGTTTTTAGTCTTTTATTTAATTAATTCTTAGTTTTTACTTTTTCATTCAACAACTTTTTATTTTAAATTATCAGATATTTAATAGAGATGGAGAATAACAATTCTATTATTAGCGATAACGATATTCCCGTAGTAGTTCCTAAACGTATATTGGTCTTTGCGGGTCACCCAGATGATGAAATAATATCATGTGGTGGAACGATACTTAAATATCAGGCTTTGGGTTCTGAACTATTCGTAGTTGTAGCAACAAGTGGATTGGGTGGATATGCAAGATACGATCAAAAATCAGAGATAGAAAATCAAAGACAGCAAGAACTTGAATTAATTCAGACAACTTTGAAATGCAGGATAATCGAATTAGGATACGATGAATTAAATGTCAATAGCAAACATATCTCGGAAATAACGAACTTAATAAGAGATATAAAACCGCAAATTATCTTACTACCTCATTATTCAGATTTTCACCGTGTTCATAGGAATTTATCCTTAATCTCAAAAGAAGCAATCTATCATTGTTCAACGGGTAAAGCATATGGAGGTTATGAGAGAAACTGGACGCCCTTAGGAGTTTATTATTACGAATCCCCATCGTGCAAGTTCCAATATGTAGAAGGTTCAGTTTTTATAGTAGTAGATATCGAAAAATACTGGCAGAAAAAAAAAGAAATCTTTAATAGTGTATATAAATCACAGAAAGAAGTATTAGAAAGAATTCTTGAATGGGCAGAAGATACAGCTATTTTACGTGGGAATGAGATAAATTCTCAATATGGAGAAGCTTACATACCTGATACTACTTATACTCCCTTAAGAATTTTACTAGTATAGTATTATCTAATCCAATACTGTTTTAACTTCAGCTCTAATTCCGATTCAATAGGTTTAATATTATATGTCTTTGCATAATATTCTAAATCTGATAAAAAATCTCGTAATTTATATAATTTAGAATAATTTCTCATTTGTTTATCGTTTATATTCCTATTTCTACTAAGAGAGGCGATTGCATCAAAATCCGTCTTTATATTCTTTAAATCTCTAAAACTTAGCTGAAAGTAATACTTTCCATGTTTTCGAATTTTAAACGGTACCCATAGCAGATACATTAAAATGATACCCAGATTAAATTCGATTAATGTATTTACTAACATTGTTATCAAACTCCAACCACCTTGTTCTTGACGGATTCCGGAAACTGAAAGAGTAAATTCAAGACCAAATTCAACTAACGTTCCTACCAAAAATAGATATAGGATATCTTCTAATCTTAGCTTTTTTTTATAATATAAAGCAGCTGCAATAATAATATTGACAAGTACCATTATTAGTTCGTTTAATCTTTGGTTTTCAACGTTCATATCTCTATATACTTCAATTATTATATCGTTAAGAGGTAAAAGCTGGGATCCTACGGAAACTAGCGTCCAACCGATGTAAAATAACATAGTCCAAAAGATCAACTCATTCTTATTTCTCTTTTCAAACATTACAATTACATATGAGAATTGGACAAATCCAGGTGAAATGCAGAACCACAAAAAGAAAAGAAAAGGATCTAAAGGCCCAGTATAATGCCTTGTTTGAGTAATTAAATACCAATACACATAGTCTACAAAAATATAAATTATCCAACCTAGTAATCCCCATTTAATTGGGGTCCAATACTTTCTCTTGATTAAAAAGCTTACCCAAATTATTATAAAAAGTATATCTAAGTAAATAAAATCAATTCCGATTGTTCTCGCTACAACTGCCTCTGACATGGTAATTTATGAATCAATGTGTATTTGTTGAAAAAATATTTAATGCCTTATTAAATCCTTCAAAAAAAGTGAATAATAGAAAAAAGAGATAGAAATTGTTGAAATTAAAATTTGTACTATTTTTACCCATCCGATATTATTAGGCTAAAAATAAATAGGTTAAATTGTTAATTTACCTAAAGAGGCATATAAGTAATTTGTCAGTTTAAGAAATGAACCTTACTGTAGTATTAGATATTGGGCAATTTTCGGCTAAAGCAGGTTTCGGGGGTGAAGATATGCCATCTCAAGTTTTCTTCACAGTCGTAGGAACACCGAAATATAGGCAGATTGATTACGAATATGCGGGTATTAGAAAGGACGATTTTTATGTAGGAGACGAAATCCAATCAATAGGATTGTACAAAGTTTTTTACCCCATAGACAAAGGTATAATCCAAGACTGGCTCTCGTTTGAGAAAATAATTGATTACATTTTTTACAATTTAAGAGTAGATCCGAGCTTGGTTAATGTGTTATTTGCGGTACATCCTTTATTTCCCTACAGCGATTTAAAGAAATTATTTGAATTATTCTTAGAAAAATATCAATGTAGAGCTTTTTATCCTGTCTTAGACTCTATGCTTACTTTGTACGCCGGCGGTTTTCAAACGGGCTTAGTTGTAGAGATCGGAGATAGTCTTACAAGAATAACCCCCATCTATCAAGGATATAAACTAGACCACGCAATTAAGTATCTTGATATTGGTGGAAGAACTTTAACGAGGTTCATGGAAAAAATATTAGGTGAAAGAGGATTTGCGACTGATTCTTCAATTAGACGAGAACTCGTAAGAGCCTTGAAAGAAAAAGCGTGTTTTGTGTCTCTTGATTATAAAGAAGATTTGAAAAGAGCTGAACAATACGAAAAAGAATACTCCTTACCAGATGGATCAACAATTTCTTTAGCTAGAGAGAGGTTTGAAGTGCCTGAATTGCTGTTCAATCCATCTATGGAATTAGAAGAAATCTCTCTCCCAGAGGCCATCATGGATGTTATTGAAATGTGCGACTTAGATGTTCGTCCCGATTTATTAAACAATATTTTTTTATCAGGAGGTTCTTCTATGTTTCCCAACATAAAATCTCGAATTTATCAAGAATTAGAAATTGAGCTAGCTCGCCGAAATAAAAAAAATCAAGTCATCAAAATAATAGCCCCCCGGGAACGAATTTTCTCAGTTTGGGTTGGGGGTTCGATTTTAGCAATGATCCCTGAATTTGAACAAAACTGGGTAACCAGAGCGAAATACTTCAATGAAGGCATTCCTGACGACCTTCTATGAGTCATCGTTTAAAATATAAACATTTGATTTTCAAGGTATCATAGTAATATTACAAGCATATTACAGTTTTATAAAAATATTATTCTGGTATTATATCTTAGTAGAATTTTTATCTTAAGTAAAGTGTTAAAAAATGGAAGGACCTCAAAATACAAGTTTTGAACAAACGAAAATCCTTAAAAAGTACTATAAACCTGATTATTCTCAGCTATTTAATAAATTAAAGAACATTAAAACTCCAGTAAAAAACGACATTTTAATGTCCTTGCTCGATGGGAATTGGCACTCAGAGTTGGATTTAATTAGAGTAGCTAAACAAAAAATGAAATACATGGGTGCTGTAACCTTAGGGACAATGATTCACTCGTTAAATCATCACCTGAAAAACGATTACGTAGAAAAAAAAATAATAAACGGAAAATTATCTTACAGAATATCGGATAACTATGTAGGTCTTACTCGAGCTGCATATAACAAATACAGTTTTAAATTGGACTAAACTTTAATCAAATATCTTTTTTTAATTTCTTTTGACACACTGCTCTTTAGAGATTTGAAAATTTTTGCAAGCAGAACAGAAACCATTAGTTCCCTCTTTAAAACTATCGCTCCAACATCTCGGACAAATATAATAAACAGTTGTTTTTTCTTTATTCCTTTTTAAAATCTTGAATACATTAAAACCGCACTTTAAACACTTCGTGGATTTTAATATGGTAATCCTTCCAGTTTTTGGAACTGAAAGGAATGTCTTACAATTTCTATCAGAACAAGCAAGGAACCTTTTCTTTTGTGAGGTCGTGACCAAATTCATGGGATTTGTTTTACAAGTTGGGCATTTAGAAGTAGTTTGAGGAAATTTTTTCTGGTTTGAATTTTGTTGCATTGCGGTTTTTAAACTATCTTTCACACTATCAAATTGAAAAGTAATCGAATTTTTGCTATTGCGGAATTTATCAAATAAATCGAGAAATAATTTTTTTACGATATTAACCACATTATCCATTGTTTTCCTATTTTCTTTGACATCCTCGAGTAATTGTTCAACGAATCGGGTAAAATCAGGTTTTAAAAATGGTAACCAGACTTTAATTAATTCGCTAATAAGAAATTTACCCCACTCAGTTATTTTAAAGCGATTTCTAGCAACTCGATAAGTTAATTTGCGATCGACTAAGATTTTAATTATAGTTGGACGCGTAGATTTCGTTCCTAAATGTTCTCTCTCCATCAGTTTTAACAAAGTCGTATCTGTGTAATGTGGTGGTGGCTGAGTTTCTTTTTCATCCAAAAGAATTTCACTAACAGGAAGATTCTGAACCTGGATTTCGAACAACGGTTGATAAACTTTTTTAAGAAATGGAGCGATTTCGTAAAATCCATTATGAGTTAATGCTACGATTTGAGAAGTAAATAATTCATCTTTTATTGATAACTTTAACTTGGTTCTTAATTCTTTTGCTTGTTTTCCGAAAAGGGCTAAATAATGCCGCGCCAAAATATCGTATACTTTTTTTTCTAGTGCATTCCCAAATTTTGAGCTATTTTGCTCTAAACTTAATAATGGTGTAATGGGCGGATGGTCTCCAGCGTTAACTTTTCCAGTTGTTGGATTCATTCGGTTCTCTTTAAATAGATTGGTTGTGTAAGATCCATAGTTAATATGTGGTTTGAAATTTCTGAGGTATTGAATATGGTCAAAACTGGAGCTATATTTATCGCTCTCAGTTCTTGGATAGGATATAATTTGGCTTAGGTAGAGCGAATTCATAGTATCCATCGCATTTTTTGCGCTAATTTTTAAGGTTTTAGTTAACAATACGAGAGCTTTAGAAGTGTTTAACGGTGTGGGAGGATTAATTACTATGGATTCTCTCGTATTGTTCAAAATGATAGCGATTTTCTCGTTTTTAATTTTTTGGAATATGGCTTTTGCTTCAGATTCCTTCTCTTTAAAAAAAGGATTCTTAGTATGTACGGCTTTAATGACATAATTTTTATGGTCTAAATTAGCTGTTATTATCCAATATGGTTCAGGAACAAATTTTTCGATCTCAAGGTCTCTTAAATATATTAAATAAAGTAATGAAGTTTGAACTCTTCCAATTGATACAAATTTGTTATTAATCTCTTTCAATATTGGTTGAAATGTATTAGTGACTTCTCTAGTGCTAGAAAATCCGATAACTGCATCAAGAATCGCTCTTGTCTCTCCTGATTCACCCCAACTCCATTTAGGAGGTATAAGGTTCTTATATTTTTTAATTATCTCCTTTTTTTCTAATGAACTTAACCATAATTGGTTTACTTTTATATTTCTATTAGCCTTAATTACAAAGGGTAAGGCGTCAAAAAGACCAATATTACAGCCTTCTATGTCTGCATCAGTTGCAATCACGCATTCGTCGCATATCTTAGAATATTCGGCTAAAGTATTGATGTAGGGTTTCGCATAGCTTGTAGCTACTTTATCAATTGATTTTGGATTTGTAATAATTTCCCTTGGATCCGTATTCGTCCAGCTTTTATATTGCGCTGTATTTCTATATTCTAAAATATGTCCTCGAAGAGGGACAACATAAATATTCTTTGAGGGTATTTGATATACTTTTAGGTATTTACTTTTGTTAATAACGGTAACAGGTCCTAAAGCTTCTGCGATTTGTTTGGCAGCTTTATTTTTTTCAGAAATTATTAAACTCGGCATTAGATTTTTGGTTTTATGCCATACATAATTTAGGTTATTATTATTTCAAGGATTTATAAACAACAATAGATTTATATATTTCTAATTGTTGCTAAATAAAGCCCTTCAATTTGAATAAGAAAATTCAGCTTACTATAATTTTTTATGGTAGATATTGACATTATCCTGATCTCTAAAAAGGGGATACTATTTTGGTAGAACAAAACTAAATTCAGTACCCATGTCTATTCCTTTCGACTCAACCCAAATTTTTCCCCCGTGAGCTTCGATAAATCCTCTTGTGATATACAACCCTAACCCACTTCCTTTCTCTAGATTAGAGTATCCATCAACACCTTGGTCAATTGTAACGAATTTACTGAATATCTTTTGCATTTCTTCGTGTGTTAAGCCTTTTCCGTTATCATTTATGCTAAAAACAACATTTTGATCATCTTCTACATATGATAATTCAATTTTCCCATATTTCGGAGTAAATTTGATAGCATTTGATAGGAGATTCAAAAAGACTTGTGAAATTCTGAAGCGATCTACTTTTAAGATAAGATTTTCGGACATATTAAAGTTAAGCGTTAAATGTTTCTGCCCAATTTGAAACTCTAAATCAGAAAGACAGTTGGTAATAATATTATGTATATTTTCTTCTCTTTTAACTAATTCAATTTTCTTCGCGTCTATTTTCATAACATCCAGCAACCGATTGATATAGTCTTCTAAGCGATGTACATTATTCAAGACTCTGTTTAAATCTTCTTTTACTTCTAATTTCAATTCTTTTTCTCTTAGGAGAATTAGATCAATATAACCCCCGACAGAAATTAGTGGAGTTTTCAAATCGTGGGCCGCAATACTAATAAAATCTGTTTTCAATCGATCCAACTCTTTCAATTCAATATTTTGTTCTCTTAATTTTCGTTCTGATTCTTTTAATTTTTCTTCAGCGAGTTTTTTTTCTGTAACATCTTGTATTATTATTTGAATCATTTGTTGACCACTTATATTGATGCTAGATAGTTCAGATTCGGCCCAAATCAATTCTTTCTCTTTATTATATATTTCGGTAATTTGAGGCTTCCAAATTGGATTATCTGGTTCCCCTTTAGAGATTAAATCCCGAACTAATCTTAACCCGGCTTTCGTTTCTTTAGGGAAGACTCCTTTGAGAGTTAAATAATTTTTATCGATAATATCTTCTTTGTTGTATCCAAACAGTTCTGTTGTTTTTGTATTCATATCAACGATTTTACCATTATAATCCATAAGTACAATGCTAAATGGTGAATGCTCAAATAAATGTCGATATTTTTCTTCAGATTCTGTTATTTCTATTTCAGCTCGTTTACTATCAGTAATATCATTAAAGGTAACAGCAAAAAATCCTTTTTTAGGCGAGTACCCAGATACTTTATACCATCGATCGAGTGGTTCTGAATAATCTATTACATTTAAGGGAACTCCTGTGAGACCAACATTACCAAACTTCCCTATCCAATTTGCAGGATCGTTTTCAATGCCAGGTAATATTTCGGTTACGGTCTTTCCGATTACTTCGCTTACTTTTAGACCAGTCATTTCTTCAAATTGACTATTGGCTTCAATATATCTATAATCGATTGGTTTGTTGTTGTCATCTACTATTACCTCGACATACGCAAAAGCTGTATTCATATTTTCAAACAAGGAACGATATTTCTCTTCGGATTCTTTTAGCTTTTGCTCTGCTTTTTTACGTTCTGTTATATCTATAACTGAGATTAAATCGGCAGGTTTACCCATATAATCGATTGATTTGGAATAATTATCTAACCATCTAATTTCTCCGGATTTATTAATGATTCGATACTGATAGTTAGTTAAATAATCCTTCGCACCACTTTGTTTTTTTTGTAATTGTTCCAAAGCCCATATTCTATCTTTTGGATGAACGAAATCAAAAATTTCTGTTGGATTTAATTCTTTCGTCTCATCAACTGTATATCCAGTTAAATCTGTAGATTTCTTGTTGACAAACTTAATTTTATTATCTTGGATAATCGCAATTCCCATTAGAGTGTTTTCTGCAATTGTTTTAAATTTTTCTTCTAAATCTTTAAGATCTTTTGTACGTTCTTGTAATTTCTCTTCCAATTCTTTATTCAATGCCATTAGTTCTTCGTTAGACATTTAAATTTTCACCTTCTTAGTTTAGATTTAAAACAGAATATAGGTCATCAAAACATCCTTTAAGAGCTTGACCAATATTATACGAGAGATCATGATTTGAAATCATTTTTATCTTAAACCTCGTAAACTTATAGGATATTAACTTCCTATTTTATATTTTAGTAAACATTTTTAATAATTATATTCTTTCCTTAAAATTGCTGTGTAAAAATATTAAAGTAAAATTTCTGATCTTTATAATACTAATAGTAAATTAATGATATAATGGTTGTTATTGAACCTTCTTTTGAGATCGACGAGAAAGGACGAGTCATATGCCAGTCTCATTCAAAATATCCTCATTTCGTTAAACCAGTTATGACTCCTTTAGAGGATCGGCAAATGGAAAAACAATTAACATGCATTTCATGTTCACATTATCTAAATGATGATTGTTATTTTCCTAAATCTGAGATAGATAAAATCGAATTAGACAGATTAAACCGGTCTCGCTTTCAGTGCAACCTTTGTGGAAATAAGATCGATCTAATGTTGACTATAATGCAAAAGATTTATTTAGAAGTCAGATTTAGCATTAGCATGCCCTTAATTTGTTGTGATTGCTATTCAAGCTTAGCAGAAAAAAGATATATTAAGAATAATAACAATCGAATTATTTTATCAATTTTATTCTATCTACCTATTGTTATTTTTATGATTACTCTATTTCGCCCTACATTTGTAGTCATTTTCATATCTTTTTTATTTGGAATCGTTTTAAAGATAATCTTTAAACGGATTGGTAGTCAAAGTCTCTTTATATTCGATCTACTACAAGGAAGAAGATTCTATAAAAAATATTTTCGAAATAAAGATAAAGTGAACTCACCCTAAATTTCCAGCCCATCCTCTTACTATTTTTCTCATCCTTTCTTGTTTTCTAACAATCAAATCTAGTTCTTCTTTAGTTTTGTTATTCAAATTCTCTATTTCGGGAATAAATTGATGTTTGATAAAGTAATTTTTAATTTCTTTTGATATTAAATTATTTGGAATTTTTTTAGGATTGAGTTTAAAATTATCATAAAGATCCTCCCAAGTTTCAAGAAAAGCGTAAATATCATCCTTATATTCAAAGATAGGTAGGGTTCCTAAGTTGTTGGTAGTAGTGATTGCGACATTTGCTCTACTGACAGTAAATCGATTGCCGTTGAATGAAACGGCTATACCATTTTCGTCTTTTAACCTCTGAAGCATATTTATGTCTGTAATTGAATCACCTAATGCAACAATTTCAGATAATGGAATATTAGCCTTATTAGAAATAGATTCTACTGCTAATTCTTTTCTTCTTCCTCCCCGCACTTCAATCTGGTTCATAGCTTTAACATAATCAGTTTCTTTTCTTTTCCAGAAAAAATCGTTTAAATCATTTATAACTTTGTTTAAATGTTTACCGCTGTCGACAAATTGCTGGAAAATACCTTTTACCAGTAAATCCACATCATTCTTAATGTTATGAAAAACCTTATTAGCACTTTTTATGTTCAATTCGGTGCAAAAAACATGATCAGGGGGAATTTTTAACGCTTTTGCTATAGTGTAGGAGAAGTGAGAATAGCTTGTAGAGATGATATAGATATCCCAATCTCTATGGAGTGTTTCCATAAGATCTATACATCCTGGTAATAAGCCCAAATTTTGCTTGGCTAACATTATTAATTCTTCGTCGGAAAACGAAGATATATATAATGGTGCTATTAACCTAAGCGTGTCTCCTGGTTGGTAGTCGAGTATGTTTAATTCTTCTTTCACTCTTGGGACTTCAATTAGGTAATCATCGTATTCTGATAACATCTTATAAAATGTCCCCATGTCGTACCTTTGTAATCCAAATTTAGTTTTGCTGCTTAGTAATTTACTTATTTCTGCTGCGAAATCTAAAATACTTATGGGTCCCTCTAAATCAAAGCAACATACTTTTCTGACTTTCAAATTCTAACACTTTTGATTATTATGTAGATTCAGATGAATGATTCTTGATTGTTTATAATTTTAATTAATATCACATTGATTTGATTAAAAGAATAAGGAATAACTGTTTTGGATAACAAATAGTTATATTGGTGTTTTAAAAATATCCTGAATTGATTTTTGTTTTCTCTCTTTCTCGATGATTTGACGCCAGTTTGGTTTGATTACATCAAACGCTTTTTCAGCTAGTTGTAACAACTTTTCGTCAAGGGAATTTAGAAAATAACTAATGGATTCTAAAGCTCTTCTATCTTTTATTCTAGTTAAACTTTCAATAATGAATATAACTCTTAGTTTGTTAATCTCTATTTCTGGTTTCTTAATTTCCTCTTCTAGTTTTTCTATAATCCTTAATGTAGCTCTTCCATCTTCTATACGCCCCAAAGCTTCTATAATTCTATTTATTACGATTGGATCTTGCTCAGTTTTTAGTGCGCGACACAACATATTAACAGATCGCCGATCTTGGAGGAAACCAAGTTGTCTAGCTGCTTCAGCTCTTTTGTCTGATTCTTTATCGTGAAACACTTGTTTTATTAGTTGATTAAAATTTACATTTTTAGCTTGCCAACTCATAATCTAAGTAGATTTACAATAGAAATTATTATAATTTGATCTTTATAAAATATAATTTTGCGAATAATCAACAAGTAGTTTTAGATTAGTGCTAGATATTATTGTAATAGAGAATTCATGTGATCTATTCTCTTTTGGAGTAGTTTCCGTGTTCCAATGTCTTTTCTATAAAATAATTTGCCACTAATACATCCAACTCCTTGTTCTGCTACTTTTTCAGCGCCCTCTAAATCGTTAGCGATCCCAATGATCCCCATAGCTCTTGAAGAAGTTGTATAAACATTTTCACCTTCTCTATATACTGAAGCGTAGTAATATTTTGCTCCAATTTGCTCCAATTTTTCCTTATTTATTACTACTAATTCATCCTTTTTCGGAGAAGTTGGATATCCTTCGGGGGCTAAATATTTGCAAACTGTAGCTTTCTTATCAAATTCAATATCTGATTTTAGATTTCCGTTGATTATTCCCATACAAATATCTAAGAAATTTGTCTTTAAGATTGGTAATGTGTTCATTGCCTCAGGGTCTCCTAGTCTAGCATTAAATTCTATTAATTTAATGCCTTTTGCAGTTTTGATGTACCCACCATAGAGGAATCCTTTATATTCGACTCCTGTTTCTGCTTTCGTTGCAGCTACAACTTTCTTCATGTCTTCAATTGCTTCATTTACATCTTCCTGTGTAATAAATGGCATAAGATGGTTTTCCATTGAATAACTCCCCATTCCTCCCGTATTTGGTCCTGTATCGTCTTCATAAGCTCTCTTATGATCTTGGACGAGTGGGGTACCAATTACATTTTTGCCGTCTACGAATGTCTGAAGAGTAAATTCTTCTCCCTCGACTTTTTCTTCGAGAAGAAACGAAGCTTTCTGATCAACTAAAGCTTGACAATAATCCAATATATCTCGCTTAGAAAAAAGATGATCCCCATAAACTTTTACACCTTTTCCTCCCGTCAGTCCATCTGGTTTAACGACTATATTTTCTTCCCCTACCTCATTGATGTAGCTCTTGATATTCTCCATAGAATTGAAGCTTTTACTAAAAATGTTTGAAGTGATTTTATATTTTTCAAGAAGCGACCTAGTAAAAATTTTAGATCCTTCTAATTGAGCGGCTTCAATTCCTGGACCTACACACGGAATTCCATTCCTTTCTAAAGCATCAACGATTCCAATTACTAAAGGTGCTTCTGGGCCAATTACAGCGAAATCAATTTTATTTTCTTTAGAGTATTCTATAATTTCCTTAAAATCTGTTTCAGAGTGAATTTTTATCTTCCCTTTACTTAAATCTTCTAATCCTGCATTTTTAGAACTCATGAACGCGTATAAATCGGCTCCGTCTCTAACCAGTGTCTCTCCTATTACATGTTCTCTAGCACCATGCCCGATTATAATAGTTTTGACTGTCAAAATTTATACTCTCCATAAAATGAATTTCTTATGAGTATTAAGATGATATAATTGAATTTAAATTGTTTTACATCAAATTTAAAGTAATTATTAATCAAAGATTATAAAGTCAAACAGAATTAAAATTCCCTTAAGAATTATAGATTTTAAGTCTTTAACAAGAAAAACTCAATACTCAAAATTTCCTTACAAAAACCAATAACTCTTAAAGAAAGTCAACAACTTCAAGTTAAATTAGATAAAAAATAGACAAAAAATAAGTATAATAAATTTAAATCACTCGAGAATTTTTTGCTTAAATATTTCAATAGTATCTGAAATTTCGTTTAAACGTACTGAAAATTCTTTAGGCTTTACTTTCTTCAATTTTTCAAAATTGTTTATGATATCTTTAAATTCGTTGATCCAGATTTTCATTAATATCTCGCTTTCTTTTCCTTCAATATGCTTTTTAATAACCTTAGCCGTAGAAGAATCAATTTTATCCATGAGCTTCTTCTCGTTAATCGTATAGGATATTTTTAAGACATCCTGTTGCGTTTTAAGCTTTTCCATATCCTCTTTCATGGAAGTTTTATGATTTAAAAGTTCTTCGTTAAATCTATTGATCATATCCATAATAATCTCTTCTTGAGTCTTAATGGTTTGTTCGATCCTTTCTTGACTAGAGAGAATATCATTTTTGATTGATTTTATATCTTCTTTAATAAAATGTATTTCATTATCGGTATTCTTTACTTGATCAATTAAATTTTGAAAATCTTTGAGCGTAATTTCTTCAATTTTATCTTTTTTAGGAATTCTTTACCACCTTTTAATGATATTGCAAAAATGGATCACGATTGTTATTTGTTCGATTCTAATTCTAAAATCGAATCGAGTTTTAATACGAAGTCTTTTTTTAAATTTTCCAGGTCATCTAACGATTTATCGATATTAATGATAAGAGAATCAATTGGAGCTCTTTTTAAGCCTGATATAATATCAGAAATAATTGATAAATTATTTTTAAACGCATCTATAATGTTTTCTTTAATTAAGCTCTTGTCAACATCAAGTTCTTGAGCTTTTGTCAGATCTTTAATTTCTTTAAGAGGGAAATCTTCGATTTCAGCTAATCTAACGTTTTTTTTAATAATAGTAGGAGTAATTTTATTATGGAGTGTATTAGGATCAATTTCTTCTAAATTTATGATTAAATGATCTAAATCTCCTTCAGTTTTATTAATAGATTCTAAAAATTTCTTGGAAATACCGGTGAATTCTTTTTCTTTACTCTCTTTTTCGACTTTTTTCAAAAAATTAAAAATTACCAGTGAAAATGCCTCAGAAATATTATCTTGGGTTTTCGCTGAGATAAAAATAATAGGAAAACCTTCGATTTGATATTGACGAATATTGTTTAAAAGAATTTCTGAATCTTCTGGTTTTATTAAATCAGATTTGTTTCCTATTAAATATGAAATACATTTTGGAGAGTATTGAGATAGATTTTTCATATAGGTCTGTATTAATTCTTGTAACGTTTCTTTAGGATTACTTAAATCGAAAATTAACAAAGCGGAATCAAGATTACTAAAAAATACTGGATTTAATGGATTAAAACTTTTTTGCCCCCCAATATCCCAAATATTTAATCTAATGTGATTAGATGTTAATTTATACTCCTTTCTGGCGATATTACTTCCAATTGTGGGAATGTACATAGCGGGAAAGTTTTTTCCTACAAAAGTATTTACAATCGAAGTTTTACCAACCCCCCACTGACCTAGTATAGCTAATTTAATATTAATCTCTGAAACAATCATATGTGTGTATTTGAGAGAAAATGAATTAATTTAATTACATATTAAATGTTTATTACAACTCTTTCTATATAAATATGTTTTATATAATATCAGAATCAATAATAACCAATTTTAGTGAAGTTATTCAGTAGGAGATTTATCTTCTTTTTTTTTAGAGAAATTCTTAAAAGCATACACGATCCTTTGGACTACTGTAATATTTGTCCCAATTGCGAGTAAAACCATCGTCCACCATATAGCCAACGGGAACCATATTTGTAAAATCGATCCGATCAAAATAATTGGGACTCTATCTGTTCTCTCCATTAAACCAACCCCACATAAATTTGGGATTCCTAAACTCTCGATTTTCGCTCTAGTATATGACGTCAGAAATGCGCCAGCAAGGGTTATCAAGCCTATATAAATTTCAGTATATCCCCCGAGGATAATCCCAAAAAAAATAAGATAATCTCCAATTCTGTCTAATGTGGAATCCAAAAACGATCCAAGTTTAGTTGGTCCTTGAAGACGAGCTACAACACCATCTAATTGGTCGAAAAACTCTATTAATGCTAAACAAATTATGATTAAAGGTAAATGATGAAAAATCAAGAATAAAAATGCTAATCCTGCAAATGTTAAGCCTAAAGTTGTTATTACATTTGCAGGTATTCTTTTTAACTTCTTACCTAAGGGCAGAAGTAGTTTTTCTGAATATTTTTTGACTCCTAATAACATTTTATTCTTTTGCGCTTGGATTGTTCATAGGGTTGTTTTCTATATATAAGACTCTTAGTAATTTATAATTATTCCAAATTAAAAAAAAAATGAAAAGATTAAACGTTATAAATTGGATAAAATTTCTTCTCTAAATATTCAATAAAATAGTCTGGATTTAAATCTTCTCCGGTTACTCTTTTTACTAAATCTCTCGCTTGATATATTCTGCCATATTGATGAATATTTTCTCTTAAAAACGCTAGCAAGCTAGAAAAGTTTCCATTTTCATATTTATTAGGTAATAAAGGTTGTTGTTTAAGGGCGGTATTATAAAATTGAGCTCCATATAGATTTCCCAAGAAATACGTTGGGAAGTACCCAAAAGAACCCCCTGACCAGTGGACATCTTGCAAAACTCCATCAGAATTAGTAGGGGGAGTTATTCCTAGTAATTTTTCCATCTTTTCGTTCCACAGCTCGGGTAATTCGCTAACTCGAACATTACCCTCTATGATGTCTTTTTCTAATTCAAATCTGAGAATAATGTGCATTCCGTAAGTAACTTCATCAGCTTCCACACGAATCAATGAGGGTTGCACTGTGTTGACGCTTCGATAGAAATCATTAACATTCTTATCTTTTAAATTGTTTGGAAAACTCTTTTTAAGTATAGGATACCAATATTTCCAAAATTCCATACTCCGTCCTACCATATTTTCCCACATGCGCGACTGGGATTCGTGAATTCCCATCGAGACCCCATCTGCCAAAACTGAATCGTGTATCTCCTCCATAAATCCCATCTCATACAACGCGTGTCCACATTCGTGAATCGAGCCAAAAATGCATGGTGAGAAGAAATCTTCGTCGATCCGAGTTGTAAATCTAGTATCTGATGAAGACAATGATGTAGTAAATGGATGTACCGATTTATCTTGACGTCCTTTATTAAGATCGTAATTCAGCCCTTTAATAACTTCCATGCTAAAATCCCATTGCTTATTTACGTTCCATTTTTGTGTAAGAATTGAAAAATCCGGTTTATCGCTTGAAGTATTCAATTTTTGTATTATACGGTTGAGATTTTGCTTTGATTTGTTAAAAATATTAGCAATCCAATCATATGTTGCTCCAGGCTCGTAAAGATCGATGAGAGTCGAGTATGGATCGGGGTGAGTATCTAATTTCTCTGCAACCTGAATTTTGAGCTCTATCAATTTTTCTAAAAGGGGTTGAAAAATAGAAAAATCATTTTTTTCCCTTGCTTCTACCCATTTTATATATCCATGGGAAGAGGTCTTCGAGATTTCTTCGACTAACTCGGTCGGTAATTTAACCTCTTGTTCGTAGTCTCTTTTAGCTTCGCGTAAAGTGGCACTATCAATTAAATTTAAATCTGATAACTTTTCAGCTTCTTTTATTAATTTTCCAATTTTATCAGAAATCAGTCGTTCGTGGACTATTTTACTCATGAGTGCATTCTGTTCAGCTCTCGCTCCAAACGACCCTTTAGGTAAATTAACCTGTTCATCCCATCCAAGTAATGAACGAATATAATTAAGGCGAGTTATTTCACTAAATTCTTTTTTAAGTTCTTCTATAGCATTCATATTTCTATATAATTGATTATTTTTTCTATTACATTTTGTATAAGCGATTTTAATATAGATAAACAAATAAGATTTGCTTTTGTTAATAAAAAATATCTTTATATAGAATCAAAAAAAGAAATGAGAATTTATGACATGTCGTGCTTTACAAATATATCTGCTGCTAATTCAAGGTCCTCTAAAGTGAGAGGTCTTGCTAAGGTTTTTTGGAGTTCAATTAAAAGTTGCTCGCATAAATTTAAGGTTAGCGAACTGCCTTGCTTTTCAATCAGTTGTTGGAGCATAAACGTAAATTCATCATCTTTTTCCTTCACAATTTCTAATGTAGGACGTTTTTCTTCTGGAATAACTTCATTTATATCAAGTGTAATATCTTCTTTATCTATTTCTTCCCCGTCTGAAGAATCGTCTGTGGAAAATAACATTAAATCTTCTGTTTTTTGCTTGATCTTTGTGGGGGATCTAGGTATTTCTATGGGGGGTGCTTGTATTAGCGCATTACTTGTCGGTAAGGGTTGTACTTGAATTCTTCGAGTAAATTGAATTTTCCCAGGGATTTCAAATTTCTTTTTTGCGTCAATTTCCTTTCTAATTTTAGCTTGTTCGTCGACTTTTTCTTGTAAACTCTCTATTTTATTCTTGAGAGTAATCATATAAGTAAAATCTTGATATTCATTAGACATTTTTATTAATTCCTTGTATTTGGCAATCGCAAGAACATCATTTCCCTCACTTTCTACAATTTTAGCCTCGTTAAACAATTCTGTGAAATTGTGAGGGAGTAATTTTTTAAGATTCAAAACCTTCGCAACTAAATTTTTAATCTTTTCTTTCGCACCTACGTCAATTAAAGATACTTCTGCAATATTCGAAATGTTTAATTCGTTTTTAATTATCCTTATATCTTCTTGTCGAACTAAATCACGTTTATTACCAATAATTAAAAGTTTGGAGAATTTACTTTCTTGTTTTTGCAAATCTAAAAAGTGATTAATCACTCGTAAATGATAATTAGATAAGTCGAAAAGAAGAATAACTAAATCAGAACCTTGGATGAATTTAGACCACAAAAGCGAGAAGTTATCTTTTAGTTCAAAATCCCATAAATCGAACCTTAAATTATCGACAGAATAGATCGAAGCTGATGCAAAATTCATAATCGGACGAGCTTCATTACTCTTAAACATGTTAAATAGCATGGTCTTTCCTGAATTATGAGGGCCTACGATAGCGATTTTAGAGTGTAGTTCATATTGTTGTTCTCGTAAGAAATCTACAAACTCTCTTTTAAGGTTAGTAGAAGTATTTATATCCTCTGGTTTAGGAAATAATTCCATAAATTTCTGAATAGTACTTTCGATAGTAGGTCCAACATACTCAATACTGTCAACAAGATCGGTAATAAACAAAAAGAGCATGTCTTTGTCAGACCGGTGGAATATTTGAAAGTTTTCAGACACGGGTTTCTGGAAGGTTTTGCCTATCAGAGGCATATCTATATAAGATTGAATGATTTCAATTACATTATTCAATTCATCGTCTCCAAGTGCAAGAGCATAAGTGTGATTATAGATACAATCATTTTTATGAAAAATGTGAATTTGGCGAAGCATTTTCTTCAGATTATTTTTTTTAAGGAAACCTTTTTATTAGCTTTAATAATATATATTTAAATTCTTATTAATATAGTTTACAATTTTCTTTAAGTCTAATTGAAACCCAATAGAAAAGTTTAGAATCTGTGTTTTATATTACATACATTGTAAGATTTAATAATTTTAGTTAAAAAATCTCCGAAAAATGCCGCTACAACCAGAACATATAGATAAGTTCTTAGAGGAAGAAATCGATACTAAGATTAAAACAGAATTGTTAGAACTCTTAAAAAAAAGAATTGACAATTTATGTTTTAAAGAATGTGAAATCGATAGAATCCAGTGTACGTTAACTCCACTTTGCACTCGTAGAACATTACTAAAACTCAGGTTATTAAATGGACTTACCATCGAAGATCAGCCTAAATTCTGTTATAGCGTTCATAAAAACATTATATTTCGAGATTTCCGAAATAAAACGGTAATCTACAAACCTAATGATGCATATTTGTATTTAGTTGATTTTTTTGATGTATTCTTCCACGGTGATTACAGAAAACTAAATAAATTTTTCTCCAAGCAAGATTTTAAAGGAGCCAAAAAAATTTTCGACGATAGAATTAATAATAGGGAAGAAGATTTTCAATATCTTCTAACTAAGAATAAGAATTTTATGATCTTTAAGTACGACGATAAAATCCATGTCTGCTTTATTAGTGAAAATTACGCTCTTTGTAATGCGAATAGAGAAAATATTACTAACCTAGAAATGTTATATGGTTTATGCAAATTATTTGCACGGATATATTTTCCAGAAGTTAAGCTAAGTCTAAACCATTCTAATTGCGTTGAAATAAAAAGTATTATTCCAAAAGATGCTCTTTTAAAAATTAGCAAAACTTCTCCTACGAATGAAGATTCTAAAAGCGATAACTATATTTGGAACGTATTTCCGGGAGAATTAGACGCGTTAAGCCAATTTTGTAAGGAAATCAATATATACATAGATTCAAAAGAAAATTTAGCCATAAAACTAAATATTGGTGTCGTACCAGAAGTTCGTATGAATAAATCTTCGAACGCGTTGTTAAGGTATCGAGATTTAAGATTGGTTTTCAATATTTTATATCGATTGTACAATGATTTCTATATCTTGCATGTGTAAAATTTAAATAGATAAAAAATTAAAGAAATAACAAGTAAGTAAAATGACTGAAAAAGACCAAAATAATCCAGAAATAAGTAAAATCAAGGATTTCGTAAAAGATGGAAGAATCGATGATGCGGTAAACATCATCGCTCTATATCTTGGAGACTCTACGCAAGATGATTATCTTGAAAGAATGGAAGATATCCTTGAAATGTTATTATCCCTTCACGGGGGAAGAACCGTATTAAGGTTCTTAATAGAACAATTAATTATTGATATTCCATCCTTACTAGAAAACCTTTCTAAACGCGATTCTGTTCTACGCTATTCTTTCTTGTTGTTATTGAAAACATCATGCGAAAATGAA
>JAHQWP010000034.1 GCA_029856235.1 Promethearchaeia archaeon | reverse complement strand
CCTTTCACGCTCTCTTCTTCCATGTAGTGTGGTTTTTGTCTTCCCGAATAAAATAAGTTGTGAGTCATCACGTGTGCGCCTAAGTCTGCTCTCTCTTCTTTGTCGGATTCTCTGGTGTACACGTTGTGTTTTCCAGAGTATTTTTTCCCGTCCACGAATTCGATGGTAAAACATTGTTTGAGGTCAGATTACGCATGTAGTAAAAGTAGAAAATGACGCCTATGCTTGCATGCTAGGTGGTCCGGATCGCAAAATTCTTTTTGTCGCAACGTCAAAGGATACAAGAGACGCGGGTAGGATTGAATTCGTTAAAGTCGATATTCCGGGAGCGGGACTACCCTAAATCCAACTAATAAAGCAAAGTACAATTAAAAAAAATAGTGAAAAAAAAATCCCCTAAGATTTTCCTATTATTTTAGAGCTGTTGTTTTAAGCGACATTTTCTACCCGAATAACTTCAGGTACAAATTGTTTTATAGCTCGTTCGATTCCAAATTGTAGGGTTTGTTGTGCGTGGGCACATCCAGCGCAGTGACCTTGTAATCTCACTTTAACGATACCTTCGTCTGTTATGTCCACTAATTCAACATCGCCGCCATCCATTTGAAGTTGGGGTCGAATCTTTTCTAGAACTTCTTTAACTTTTTCCTTGTTAACCATTTCAACCATTTTAAATTTTTTATAGTAATTCTTTAATCTTAATATAGTTAAATTGTTTAATCTATATAAAACTCAGCTCTTTAAAATATGAGTATTCATCACCTAACATTTAATTCTAAACGATAATTTCATGAAAATTTCTATAAAAAAAAACGATTGTGGTTCAATTTATTAAAATTAACCTAAAAACTCTTATTTCTCAAATCTTTAGATGATCTTAATATAAAATTAATTAGAATAGTGTGTTTTATAATGGATGCTAACGATTTTGTAAAAGATTTAAATGACGCTCAAGAATTAATGAGAAACGAAAAATATGAAGATGCTTTAATCCTATTAGGTAAATTAAAAGAAGTTGATAAAGCGGGAAATTTTAATTATGATCTTACTCATAAATTATATCAATTAGTTTCAAACTCACAGTCGCTATATAATCAACAAAAAGTTCTAAGGGCTCTTAAGAAAATCTCTCAAGACCAAAAGTCGATATACTTTATTGATTTAAACGAAATTTTAAAGAAGCAAGAAAATGTAGATATCGATGAGCAAATATTAAGAAGAGAAGTTGAAATTCTCATTCTAAGGTCATTATTAGAATGTAAGATAGATGGAAACTTAATAATTTTTTAGGTTATATCAACATTCATTATATTTTATTTATTTGTTTAGAAACACAAATTCATTAAAATAAAAAAGAAGAAAAATTAAATTATTAATAACTTTCTAACCTAATACCTTTAAGGCGTCTCTAGCACTTAGGAGAACTTCCAATTCTGCTTCTACATTTTCATGGTCTAAAAATGGCCTAAACATTTTTGAGATTTCAATAACAGCATCATCTCCATGTCCTTTTTCAGTAAATATAATGTTATAATGTTTTATACCTTTTTTTCCCACACCTGTTTGGAAAGTTAACCACTTTTTTACATACGATGGTGGCTTTCCCATTTTCTTCACGAGTTCTACAAGTTCCCTTGCTCTTGAAGATGGATACCAAAGAATAAAATTAAAAATCAAATCCACATCAACTCCTATCTTATTAATTAATTAATTAGATTAAATTGTGGTAAGAATACTATTATTTTATGATATTTAAGAATTGACATTTTTGTCGTTAAATTGTGAACTTAGTCATTAAACGAACAATCTAAAATAATCGGCTTTTTTAAACTTATTTTAATATCTACATAAAAACAAGTTAGTATTTTTATAATGATAATAGATCAACTAACTCGGACAATTCAATTAAAAATCTGTTATTTTGGTCCAGCACTATCTGGAAAGACTACTTCCATTAAAGCGTTGTTCAACCATTTTGGAAAGAAAGATCGCGTCTTGAGCATAGATAGTAGCATTCGTCGGACTTTATTCTTCGATTATGGCACGATAAATTTCGAAAATCAGCAATGGCATCTAAAGATCCACCTCTATTCTACAACTGGACAGGATTTCTATATTATTACGCGCCCCGTTACGTTACAAGCAATCGATGGGATTATCTTTATAGCAGATTCGCAACAAGATGTATATTACCGAAATTTAACTTCGTGGAACGAATTGTGCAATTATTTTGAAGATGCTATTATTAATCTACCTAAACTTATTGCGTTTAACAAACAAGATTTGCCTGATAAGTTTAGCCCCGCAGTATTTTTAGAGAATATCAATTATTTCAAATTTAAAAATATTGATTTTAAGAAAACAATTGCGTTGAGTTCGGAAGGAATCTTAGATTGCTTTGAGGAAATTTTAAGCCTTGTGTTTAAGCATTTGTATAAGAGCCAAATAGTGGCTGCCCTGCAATAATATGAATTCTATTTTTGATTAAAAGAAATCGGATGCTAAAGGGGTTTGAATTCTAATGATCCTTTGAGAGTTGTCTTCTATTACACAGATTAACGCAGTAATATTTTGTTTGCTATTATAGACAATTTCCTTCTCTTCTCCTGCTTCCCAACGATTAAAGCCTGTCAGAGTTGGAGCTGTTTCGAATAAGCCTTCCTGTAGCCCTGAAACATTAACCGAAACGCCATGTAAAGCCTCTTTTGATGTGTTTTTAATTTTGATATTATATTTTTCGATATCAGAATCAATTGATACAATCTTGTATACTTTCTGGAACTTCGAAGTGACACCATCGAATATAGTAGGTGCTCCAGCTGCGCCTTTAGAAAATAGGTCAACTCCTATTTCATCTTCTCCGACGGGTTTTGCTATTATCGTAATAGGAACGTTGAAGTTAATTGTTTCTTTTCCAAATTCCGGTTTAGGCTTTCCAATAAACATTAGAGACCATTTTACGTAAGAACCGTATTTCATTCCCCAATATTCTTTTTCGTGGGGTTCCCATAAGTAGTTATGGCTTGGTTGGGCAATCTCAGGCACTTTTAACAATAGAAATTTTTTGGTCATATCGGATGTTTTTGCATCACCAGCAATAGTCGGGGGTAGTTCTTCGACCTTGCTGCATGTTTGACCGTAAGCCTCGCAATAGCATATCACATTTGCTTCTTGTAGTAGTCTAATCTCGATCTGCTTGAGCTCATCGCACGAAAAGTTAATTTTAATCGTCTCTCCCGGTCTATATACATCTTTCGATAAATTAATATTTAATCCTGAAATTGAAAGCGCCAGAGGATTTGGTTTTAATACTTGTATACTTGAATTTTTTGCCTTGATTTCAATTTTTTGCGTTTTGTTAATTACCAAATCATCATTTGGATTGTGTGGATGAGGTTTTCTTAAAATTAATTTAATTTCGTATTCTAAATTTCTGTTTTTAATAGTAGGAATAACATTGTTTTTGATCAATATCGATTTTTCTCGAACATATTCTCCCTTTTCAAATCTACCTTTAGAGAAAATCTCTTCTTTAGTGATTTGCAGTTCTTTTAAACAGGGGGGATGAGTTAGAAGGCGAATTCCAGACCATAAGATCGACGAATCCTCGTCGAAATTATAAGTCGTTCTAACATTTAGCTTATCTCCTAAGTAGACCATTCCGTTGTTTAAATCACTAAGGTTTAATTTCATAAGATTTGCTCTAAAATGTCAAAAAGACCATGTTGAAATTTAATATATTAATATTAATTGTAGAACTCTATTAATATTTTTTTTTACTATTATTGTAATTTATAAACAATTAAAACTTTATTTCAAACTAATTTAAGTAAGATAAATGACAAATTATAATTGTAACTACGATTTAGATTTTGTATATAGCAATTAGTTTAAATCACCTAAAATAATGGGTCAACTTAAAGCAATCTTATTCGACTTAGATGGAACACTAATAGATGTAGATTTAAACAAGTTCATTCCGGGATATTTAAAGCTTATAGCGAACAGCGTATCTCACTTAATCCCGCTAAAAAAAATGGTTCCAGCCATTTTAAAAGCTTCTGAATTCGTAAATAATAACGACGGTAAAATAACAAACGAAGAAGCGTTCATTAATGCCTTTCTCCCTATTGAAGGTTATGGGAAGGAAGAGATTCAACCGTTATTTGACAAATTTTACGAAAATGATTTCAGTCAATTACAGAAATTTACAAAAAGGAAACCAGAAGCGCGAAAAGTGGTTGAAACCGCTTTTAATAACGATTATAAAGTAGTGATTGCAACCACACCAGTTCTTCCTCTCACGGCTATAGAACAACGCCTTGATTGGGCGGGAATTGGAGATTTTCCATACGATCTCATAACCAGTATTGAAAATTCATGTGCCACGAAACCGAATCTGCTTTACTACCAATTGATATTCAAACATCTCAATCTCTCTGCTCAAGAATGCATAATGGTAGGAGATGAAGATAAGGATATGGTGTGTGCTAATTTAGGCTCGCAAACATTTCTAGTAAAAAGTTCGAACACAAATTTGAACGAAGAAACTCCAAAGCCGACTTATAGCGGAGATCTGAAAGATTTAATAGAAATATTATGATCTCTTTAAGTAAAAATGAGTTATACTAAATTGAAAGGAAGTGAACCCGAACCGTTGATTATTGATGATATAGTTTATAAAGTAATATCAAAGGATAATGTTCAGAGCATTTATCAATTATTTGAAAACAATTCCCGCTTTTTTTCCTTACCCTTCGAATATTTTCAGAGGGGAACTCTTGAAGACGATGATCTGGATCTAAACTTATCATTGATTTCTTTTGATCCTACACTAAATAAGCCGATCGCAGCTTTTATCGTTGTAAGGAGAAAAGGAGTAAATGAAAATTATTGTTTTTTTAAGGGATGTGTAGTCGACAAACAATATAGGCGTCAAGGGCTTGGTTCTAAGATGCTTTTGGAATTATTAAGGCGATTAAAAGAAAAAGGCATCACTCAGGTTATCTATGGTCCCAGCGTTCCAGAATACTGGCAACCGGGGGTCGATATCCGCAATACTAGTCTTTATTTCTTTTTAAAAAAACATGGATTTAAATCGCATAGAGCCATATTCAATCTCACGGTTTCTTTGAATGCAATTGATAAAAAACCCGTGAGAAACAAACACGGATACATATATGAGCGCGTTCAACCTAAAGATTTCAAGAAAACATTTGAGTTCGTAAAACAACACTTTCCAAATAATACTTGGGCTGACGAAGTTAACTTTTCGTTTAAACTTCAACCCCCCTCAACTTTTATAGCAAAAGATGAGAATAATGAGATTGTAGGGTGGGCTACTCATAGTCAGTTCTTTCCAGGCTCGTTTGGTCCGACGGGAGTTAATGAGTTATTACGTGGGAAAGGAATAGGAACAGAACTCTTTTTGTGGTGTTTGTGGGACATTAAGCAAAAAGGATTGGATAGATGCGAAATTATGTGGGTTGAGGGGAATACCGTTAAATTTTACTCTAAAACATTTGGAGCGTATATTTCGCCAATTTTCTACCCTATGTATAAAAAAATAAAATACAATAAAATTCACTAAAACTCATTTCCACTCTATTTCTCTTCTTTTAACTATTAAAATGGTTATAAGAATTGATATCGCTATAAATATAATTATTTATATAAAGTATAAAAAATAGAAATATATTTTGACTTAAGATTACTAATTTTTCTTTTGTTAGATATTTAGAGCATGGAGTAGTGTTGGAAGAAGTTTTATACTATTTTTTAGCCCTAAAAATTTTATTAATTTCCACTTACGAGACATCATAACTTCCCAGCTATGTTTCCTTGTTTCACTTCCCGTAAATAGTGCGATAGTTGATTGCATCATTTCCGGATCATCTTGAGCCATGGAATAGGCTGCTTCGATGATTCTTTCTAGGAGACCACTATGATACAAAAGGTGATGGAATTTATAGGAATATCTTAAATCTTCTTCATAAAGATTGTTTAATAGGAGCTCGTTATATCTCGCAAGGCTAGATTCTCCAAAATCCTCTTCACCAAGTGCTTGAATAAAAACTTCAGCTGCAATTTTACCAGATAATCGCGCTTGATAAATTCCTTCGTACAAAATAGGATCTGCTGTTCCAGAAGCATCTCCTATTACCATGACTCTGTCACGATAAGGTTTAGCGATCATTCGATCTGGTATAGGAGCTGCCCAAACTTTACGACCTCCAAAAGTTATCATTTTTCTCCCCCCGATTTTCTCCTTTATGAACGGATTTTTGAGGAATTCGTTGAAATGACTCATTTTAACACCTTTCCCTAAAACTCCAATGCTTAGCGCTTGACTTTTAGGAAATACCCACCCAATCCCGTGATCAATTAAGTCGCGATCGAAGAACTCCCATACGCGATTACCAAATTCTTCGTCTATGTTCGATTCGGGAACACTAATTTCTGCTTGTATTCCTCCTACCATTGGAGGAACCTCTATACCGAGGGATCTTTGAAGGTGAGCTCCTCCTAATCCTGTTGCGAGGATGACGCATTTGCTTTGATATTCTTTTTTTCCAATTACCTTAACTCCCTTGTCTTTAGCTACTTCAATTCTCTTTACACGATCTTCATAAATTATCTCAGTCCCAGCGTCATGGGCAATGTCCAAAAGAAACTTATCGAAGTCGGTTCGAAACATACAATAACCCTTATTATTTTTACCCGTAGCTTCGAATTCCATAGGTCCGTTTTTAGGAGTAAAGAGAACTCCGCCAGTAATTTCTCGATCACCTACTCGCCTAGGAATTGGTGAAAACTCTTCGTTTCTAATAGGGATCCCTCCCGCACAACATTTATATCTACTCTCTTCAGCAGCTTCAAGTAATAGCACATTAACACTACGCTCTGCTGCAGTTTTAGCTGCTGTAGCTCCACCAGGACCCCCGCCGACAATAATTAAGTCATACATCATAAGAAAAAAAAAAGGATGATTTTTTTTATAATTTGATTTTTAGGAAGTACTTTGCATCTATGGATTATTGCTTTCTATTTTTGCTTTTGGGCATATTCTTCTCGTTTTTTCACATGCAATTCTTCAAGTTTTAATTCAAGTTCTTCAAGTTTATCGCCTTCTAGCGGATATAAGTAAGCAAATATTAAACTTAAAGCTACAAATATGTTCACGATAAAATAAAACACTAGTTTAATTCCAAAAATTGCCGAAGCGGGTTGAACAAGGGAATCAGGAATGTAACTCGTAAGGCCTAAGACCACAAGGACTACTATTGGACCAATGCTTTCCGCAGGTTTGGTGAAAAAGGCGTTAATTCCATAAAACATACCTTCCCGTCTTGAGCCATATTCTACTTCGTCTTCATCTATTGGTAGTGTTTGAAGGATTACGCCAAAAATATTAGCACCTCCAAAAAATGTGGAGAAAACCAACCCTATCCAAATCGCAGGTAATTCAATTACGGGAATCAAAATTAAAAAGAATAAAACTAACCCACCTACAAACTGAATAATACTGAACCGAATCAACAATTTCTTAAATCCATACTTGGCTCTTAACTTCATACACAGGACATTTGAACTCCATCCAACTATGATAACAATAAGAAAGTAGAAAACCACGTTTCCAGGTCCTATAAGTATCAAGAAAAGAAATACATAGGCGAGCTGAATCGAACCAATTAGAGTTTTGAAGAAATTATAACCTACGAAATATCTAAACGATACCGATTTCAAAGTCTGCTTAATAGCAGTCCAAAGGGGAGGACTCCTATCGTGTTGATATTCTGGCCTTTCTTTAGAAAATTTAACAACGAGAAGATAACACACATAGCTGAAAACTGCAACTACTATATTATATACCTGAAAAAACTCCAAATTATCTACCATTGTAGGAACTGTTATCACAAGAAAACTTGCGAAAAGGGCTATAATGGTCCCAATGAAATTAATTTTAGTCCGTTCACCTAGATTTGAAGTCATATCTGGGAGAAGAGCCATCCATGCCATAGTTACAATGTTGGATAAAGTATCAAAAACACTGATTGTTATTACAAAGTGTAGAAACATAACAAACTGTCCTAACTCCGAAGAGCTATCAGTACTCCATGGAAACCACATAAGAACAAATACAATTACTAAAAACGGACTAAAATATTTAATATAAAAAATCCGACGACTACCTCGTTTCTTCACATCGGTGTTATCTTGCAATTGCCCTATAATCGGATCGTTCGTCATATTGATGAACATGAAGATTACCAATCCAATTATAGTCAAAACTTCATTAAGACCTAAAGAATCGTAGAAAAATTTTAAGTACGCCAATCGAAAGACTCCAAAAATGATGGTTAAAGGAGCCATACCCATTACATAGCCAAAAATTTGCTTTTTTGGTAATTTAGTCTCTGACATTTTTGTTTTTATTAAAAATATATCTTTTTAATAATGTAACCTTGATGTAAGACTATAAAAAGATTTATTTTGAGTTTAAATTTTTAACATATTAATATTATCGATTAGAATTAAAAATTAAAAGTGTATTTGAAATTAGTCAGAAGTTAAACTTCTTATTTATTGTAACCGATCAGCAGCGATTTGATCACTTAAGTTGTTACAACAGCAATATGGTATTAAAAACACCTAATATCGATAGTATTGCTAAAGAGGGAATTAAGTTTACGAATTTTTACTGCAATAATCCTATTTGCATGCCAAACCGCAGTACAATTTTCACCGGACAATACCCCTCAGTACACGGGGTCACTACTAATGGGCGTAATTTACCACATTATTCAAATACATTTGTAGATTTACTACTCACTTTAGGAAACTACCATACGGCAAGTTTTGGGAAAATTCATCTAAATTATTTTGGAGCAAATTCTGGCCGTTTTCAAAACCCCATAAAAAGTCAAGAATTCGCTCACCCGAGACAATACCGTGATTTAACTAACTATACTCCTTATTAT
>JAHQWP010000032.1 GCA_029856235.1 Promethearchaeia archaeon | reverse complement strand
CTATAGATCTTAAGATATTAGAAGAATTAAAAAAAGATGGCAGAAAGTCATTCAACGAAATAAGTGACATTATTGAAAAAACAGAAGCAACAGTCAGAAGAAGAGTATCCAAAATGCAGGAGGAAGGTACTATAAAACGTTTTACTGTGGAATATGAACTCGATACAAAACCAAAAACATCCGCGACTATAAAAGTTGAGCCCGATTTCAAAGAAATTAAGCGGATCCTCGTTGAATTAAAGAAAATAGACGAAATTACGGCCATTTGGAGATTATCTGGAGATTGTGGACTTTTTATGAAAGTGGATATCGAATCAATAGAGCAATTCAATCCCCTCATAGAAGATAAAATCTCGCAGATCGCAGGAATAAAAATCGTTGAGACTTGTTTTATCACCGATATCATAAAATAATGAAAATATTTTTTTTAAAAATTCATTTTCTTGTTAAGAAAATTGTTTTCCAGGGGCTTAGATAGTAAGAAATTAATAATTTCTCGCACTCAGCTTTTTTTAATTATTTTGGGATAGTATAACGGCATAAGAAATTTCTATTTTTCTTTAATACAAATAAAAAGTTGGTATAAATAATGATTAGTGAATTAAACTATAACCTTGAACGGAACATTTTATCCTGTCCTTTTTTGCATAATTGTAACCTTCCTAAGATTGAAAATTTATGTGTTTTTCCCGAATTTAAAATTTGTCCAGATTATCAACAAAAGCTCTATAAACTAAAATGCTCTAAAACAATTTTGCCTTAATAGGGCTTACTTCTACTTTCCTTAAATTGTTCAGGGTCTCTTTGATACTGTCAGCATTATAATATAATCTGCTACTTCTTCAGCATTATCACTAATGTTTTCAATTTCTACTATGCAGTCATGAATCTCAATTGCACTAAAGGGATTGATATTTGGATTATTATTAACTAAAATCCTATTAATAGCAAAATGTAATTCATCACACTTGTGTTCTAAGCTATTAACATCCTCTCCTAAACTTTGAATCTCCTCCTCTTCTGAAGTAAGTAATTTATTGACCATCACATTCAATTTTTTTACTGCCGTAACAGATGTCTTTGCCATCTCTAATATTTTTTTATGAACTTCATCACCTAACTTTAAAAAGTCATTGTGGTTCATATATATTAGGATTCTAGCACTTGCGTTAGCAGCATTAGCCACATCATCAATTCTTTTTACCAGATGAGTAAGATTCTCGCGAATTATAGGGGTTAATTCAGCTTTGGATAGCATATTAAGTATTTCTCTCCGTATACCGTCTGCTTGATGCTCTAATTCTGTAACTCTAAAAAAAACTTTTAGAGCAAGATCAGTGTTTCTCTCTTCGAGAAAATATGATAATCCTTTTTCAAATTCTACAACACATTCTAAAACTTTCTGTGTGTGAACCAAAGTCTTGTTCATGGCATTCTCTTCATTACGAGATTTAAACCATTCAAATAATGTACTCATTTCTTCACTTCCTTTTTCTCTTTGTTATTATCTTTAATTAATTTATTGTAATTTTAAAACCTCTTCTATAACATCGTTACCAGGATGCTTGAAAACAATTCCCAGTTCTTTAGGAAAATATATTGTTACTTCTGAATCTTCAATAAATTTCTCATGTATCTCGCTAGTTGCTGGAATAGTAACAATAACCATCTTTTTTTTTTCCTTTAATTCTATTAATACTTCAAAACGATAAAAAACACCCATAAATTTACGTCTTTGAATTTTACCTAAAAAAGAATTTGATTTTTGATCAATTCTATTTCCCAATCTGATTTTCAGGTGATTTGACCTAACAACTAAAATAACTTCTATATTAGTTTCAATTCTTTCGCATCTTGATTTTTCTGCATAGGCTGCAAAAAGCTTTGACTCACCGATGTCAATAACTATTGGCATTGAATCTTCATAGATTTCCTCAAAAAATTTATCTCCTCTCTTTGATTTTCTATAGATATCCCAAGTAGGTTTTTTATCTTTAATACATACACCTTCAAAATAATTAATTTCACTCATAAAATTAGCAATAAAAAGGTTTTTTGGCTGGTAATAAATTTCATAAGGTGTTCCAACTTGTATTAGCTTTCCTTTATTAATCATTGCGATTCTATCAGCAACCATCATTGCTTCTTGTTCTTCATTTGTTACATGAATGACCGTAAGTTCTAGTTGCGTCGATTTTGCCATAAGTAATAATTCCCTTCTTAAATTCATTCTTAACCCTGCATCTAAAGCTTTTAAAGGCTCATCTAATATTAATAGTTTTGTTTGTTCCAAATTCATTAACGCACGGCTTAACGCAACTCTTTGCTTCATACCACCACTTAATTCATCTGGAAGTGCTTCATTTCTCCCAGTAAGGAGTGTCATCATTAGAACCTGATCGACTATTAATTTTGTTTGATTGGGGTTGCGAGCATGTACTCTACTACTATAGGATATATTATCAAACAAACTTAAATGAGGAAATAATGCATAGTTTTCAAACATAAAACCTAAATTTCTTTCACCGGGAGAAAGATCTGTAACATTATTTCCATCAAAATATATTTTTCCCGTATCAGGTTTAATTAATCCTGCAATAATTTTTAGCAGTGTAGTCTTCCCAGCACCTGTGGGACCTAAAATTATAAAATATTCATTATCTTTTATTTCGAGATTAATATTTTCTAGAGCTTTAAATTTTCCATACGATTTCGAAATATTCTCGAGTTTTATGGTAACTATTATTATCTCACCTCATTTATGTTAAAGATAATTCATTGAAAAGTTTCTCGGGGGCTTTAAATACATGAATGTCATCTTGATGTATTCCAACGAGTAAATTTTCTCCTATGATGAAATTTTCTTCAAAATTCCCAGGTTTAATTGATATGAATTTATCTCCAGTATCTAACATTAAATAAAATCTCTTGGTGGCTCCTATGAATCTTGAAGATTCTAAAATTGCCTTGAAAAATTGCATTTTAGACCAATCATAAGGGCTTTTATCAAAATCATAATCCTCATTAAAAAGATATACATCCTCATATCGAAAACCTATAATAATATTATCATCTAAGCTAAAAATTTGATTGATATTTTTTCCGATAATTTTTGGTCCTCCCAACCGAATCCATAATTGCATTTCATCCTCTTCAAGTAATTTTAAGACAAATCCTTGGAGAAAATTAGTTTCACCTAAAAAATTTGCCACAAAAATACTATTTGGGTTTTCATATAGTTGATAGGGCGTACCCATTTGTAGAATTCTACCATTCCTCATGATAATAATTTTATCAGCAATTGCCATAGCTTCCTCTTGGTTATGAGTTACATGAATCGCGGTAAGCCCTAAATCTTTGATTAAATTCCTTAATTCATGTCGAAATACTTTAGATACTTTAGGATCTAACGAACCCAAAGGTTCATCCATAATTAATATTTTTGCACCAATTGCAATTGCTCGAGCGATACCCAATTTTTGTAACCCCGGGTTTCCAAAAACTGATGGATATTCATCAGAATATTCTAATAATTCAACTATTTTTAATGCTTCTTCTGCTTTTCTAACTATATAATCTTCAGCAAACCCACGCATTTCTAAACCAAAAGTTACATTTTCCCAAACAGTTAAATGTTCGAATATCTCAAAATGTTGAAATATAAACCCCATATCCCTGTCCTCTGGAGGAGTATCTTCAACATCTTTTCCGTTAATAAAGATTTGACCTTGTGTAGGTTTCTCAAGACCTGCAATCATTCTAAGCGTTGTTGTTTTTCCACACCCACTGGGTCCAAGTAAAAAAACATATTCTCCATCATTTATTGTTAATGAAATATCGTCGACCGCAAGGACATTACCCTCATCAAAAGTCTTCGTCACATTTACTAAATCTATTTTCGGCATAATTATCTCCCTCTTCTTTTAGTTACAGCCCTTAGCGCGAATATCAGAATTGCACTAAATAATATTACTATCACACTTGCAAAAACAGCACTTGAAAAATTGTTAGCTTCTACCCAATCAACGATCAATACTGGAATAGTTCTTATGCCACCCATAACGACGATTGTAGCACCTGTTTCTCCTAATGACCTCGTGAAAACCATTATACTACCTGCTATAATCCCCTGCTTAATATTTGGAAGAGTAATCTTCCTAAATACTGTTAAGTTGGAAGCACCTAGAGTTCTGGCAGCTTCTTCAACACCTACATCTGAACTTTCCAAAACACCAATGATTGGGCGTACCATATAAGGAAATGTAAATGTAACATGCACAAACAATATCATAAAAAAGCCTGGTTGAAAGAATCCAATTCCTGCAGGACCCCAAAACAGAAAGATCGCGAATCCTAGAGCAGCTGAAGGTATTGCTATTGGGATATCTAAGATTGTGTCGAGAATTGTGATAACTCTACCCCATTTTCTTTTGGTAATGATAAATGCAAAAGGAATCCCAAATAATAAATTTATAACTACAGCTAAACCTCCTACCTCTATAGAACTAATTAAACTGGTGTATAAATAGGCCCACTTGTAATCTTGACCCAAAAATAATTCTTCGTTTAATGTAGCCCCCTCTAAAAAGATTTGTCCAACAATGAAAAATGAAGGCAAAAGGATGAATAATGATAAAACTAACAGAGCTAAACTGTCTCGAATATTACGAAAATATCTATGGCTGAAAAATTGTTCCATTTTTGGATAAACGGACTTCAGAGGAAATTTAACCTTGCGTGTAAAGAACTTTATTGAAAATAAAAGAATTATTGATATCAATATCAATATCCCTGCTAAAAGAGATGCTGAAGGCAATTGTAATTGACGTCTAAACCCAACAATTAAAATTGGAGACGTTTCTACTAAACCTGAAAGTATTATTGTTGCTCCAGTTTCACCTAAACTTCTTGTAAAGGCTAAAATTGCTCCGGCAATAATGCCCTCTTTCATCATTGGGAGCGTAATTGTTCGGAATACAGTAATACCTGATGCTCCAAGTGTTCTGGCAGCATCTTCGTACAAGACATCCGCTTTTTCCAAAACAATTTTCATATTTCGTACGATATAAGGGAATGTAAAGATTATATGACCAAATATAATTAAAGTATAACCGGGGTTCACTCCAAAAACACCCCAAAATAATAATATTGAAAATCCTAATGCACTCGTTGGAACAGCCATTGGTAAATCAACTAAAGAATCTAAGATTTTTTTTCCTCTAAAATTATACCGAGTTAGTATAATTGCAATAGGGAAGGCGATGAGAATATCAATTACAACCGCTATTGCGGCAATTGAAAAGGAGACCCCTAATGATCTTAAAATATTTACCCATTGAAGATCTCCAATCAAATCATCATTAAATACATCTCGTTGAATTGAGGGAATATTTAAGAAAATAGTGGAAAAAATGTTTATAATAGGTCCAATGATGACTAAAAGGAAGAATATTATTGTAATTCCATCAAGAGTCTTTCGATAAACCGGTTTCGAGAAAAATTTTTCTAACTTTAAGGTTATAGGTAAGTTTTCTACTATAGGTGTTAAAGTCGAGTCCAATTCAGTTGAGTTCCTAATAAGTTTATTCCTCATCTTAGATCGTTTCCTATGCTTTTGTTAATAACCATAAATCTGGAATTTTTAATAAGACATCTCCGTTTTTAGGAGTTTCTAACTCAGGTACATTAATCTCATATGCGATTCCATTTTTTTCGTAATTAAATACTTCTGGATCTAGCAGAATGGAGTCATCAATAGGCCGAAAACCATATTCCAATGCCGATTCTATTGTGGTAGTTTGGTTTAGAAAATTTAAAAACTCTTGAGCCACAAACCGCTGTTCAGGTGAAATCCAATTTGCGTTCAAGATACAAAAGGGATGATTGCTGTATAATGTACCTTCTTCAGGATAGATAGCTATTATTTTTCCTCCCACAGCAGTACTAGATATATCCCGAATAAGATTCTCATAAAGAAATACGATATTCAAACTTGAAGGTCCTTGGGTTTTCATATATCTTGCTAAAAATCCTGTTGATTTTCCATATAAAATAGCATCTGATTCAAATTCCTTAAGCCAATTTTGATTATCTGTAATTTTTAAATCATTTATAGATAAGTTCTCAGAATCTACTCCAGATGCGGCAGAGACCGCCATTATAGTTGTCATGAATCCTGAATTTGAGAGACGCGGGTCTGTATGAGCCATTTTAACATTAATATTTGGATTAATACTTAAATCGTGTACATCTGCAAGGCTTTTAATATTATTAGTCTGGTTAAAAGACTCCCATGTCGCAATTACTATAGGAGAATAAATTATTTTTACAGATTCTTCAATATTAACTATTGGTTCTCCTCCTCCTGTCAAATCAGCCCATTTTGTATTTAAAAATGGCAACCATATTGAACTTGCCGGACTCCAAATCGTTGGAAAAATTTCACCGTTTAAAATACTAATTAGCGAGTCTGAAGATCCGAAAGGCTGCATATCGATCGAAATTTTTTGGTCTGGATGATTGGACTCCCACTCTTCAATGAAGTTAGTGTAAGCAATAGTCATCCAACTCGCTTTCTCGGAGCTGTAAACGATGCTAATATGTATAACATCCTCTCCAGTACTAAATATAAGGTTTGTCGAAATAGTTCCTATGGCAAAACCTAATATAAATACCAGAATAATCTTCCCTTTATTACTTCTTTTAACCTTACGCGAATTCTTCATCATTCTAAAGAATTAAGAGTTTTTTTATATAAAAGATTGAATATAATTGTCAATAAGAGTAAAAATGATTCCTGTTACAATTCCTAAAATTAAAATAAGGCCAAAAAGTAAAATCCTTTTCATAAAACAACTCTTTAAAAATATTTTTTACAGCTTTTACAATTTATTTTAAATAGAGTAATATTTTTTTTTAAAGTTGCTCTCTATATTCTATATACAAAAAATCTCTCTTTATTTATTATCCTCAAAACTATTTTCTCTATAATTTATAGGATATAAATTTTAGACATATTCAATTGTAGCTGGAGGTTTCGGTGTAATATCAAAGTAAATATCTTTTGTGTCGGGGAACTCTAGCAATTTATATTTTATTTCTTCGATTAAGTCTATCGGTAAATTGGTAACGCTTGCCGTTCTAGCATCTATGCTATTGATTGAACGAATTATTACATCATAAATACCTTCGTGGCTTTCGTGAAGTTCGTAAAGAATTCGAGCATATCCCTTTACTTGAGAAGAAAAGCGCACTAGTTTTTCAAAATCCCATTCACCCTTAATCGATAACGGAACTTCGTAAGTCCTATGACCGTTAATGATACCAGTAACTTTTCTTAACAAAACATCTGTAGTCGTTGCAGCAAACGCTTGAAACGGTTCTTGCTCTCCTTTATCATTAATGATCATGGGTTTTCCATATTTTTCTGTGTAATAATCGTTGATAGCGGATTCTACAACGTCGTGAACCCTTTTCTCATATTTTAAATTTTCTATTGTTACAGGACCAATAATTCTTGCTGAAAGCGCAGGGCCGGGAAAAGCTTTCCTAAATACTAACTCGTTTGGCATATTGAAATATTCAAGAGTCTTTCTAACTTCTGGTTTGGTAAGACTCGCGACTGGTTGGATGGTAGATTCTACATCGTATTCAATCTCTAAATTATGCTGACTTTTAACAAAACCTTGGGGATTTTTCGCTTTTAACGTGAGTTCTTCTTGCAACGACATAGTTTCTTTCAGATCTGAGATTTTCACACCAAAACTTTCTTCTATGTCCGGTAATATAGTGCCATCAGCTAGTAACTGGCAATTTTCTTCTTTAATAACTCGACTTATCGTATCGGAGTATGCTTTTTTAAATAATTTTCTTTTACCCTCGGCATCTTCTTCTCCAAGTATCTGAGGTAAAAATTTATCTCGTATATCTACAATTAAAACATCAGGAAATAGGTTTTTAATGTGTTCTCTTTCTTCTTTACCTCTAATTATTCGCATGAGTCCGTGATCGATGAAAACCGGAATGGTTTCGATTTCTGCTTCCTTGAGAAGAAGATAAGTTGCCGAGCTATCGATCCCACCTGAGAGAGCGCAAAATACTTTTTTATCTTTTGCATGCTTTTGTAAAAATTGAACTGCTTTTTTGACAAACTTTTCGGGTTCACTGGGTGGAACTATTAATCTATGATTTAACATAAAATAAATTAAGCGAGTTCTTAAAAAAAGTATAATTATTAATTGGTTATGATTCGCCTAAATTTTAAAAAGAAAATATTGATTTTTTGGTTTTTTCATCGTATTTCTGATGATATTCTTCAGCTCGATAATATTCCGTAGCATGAACAATTTCAGTTATTATTGGTTTTTTATATTTTCCAGACTTATCTAATTTTTCCTTTAATTTTTCTGCCGCTAGTCGTTGTTCTTCTTTATTATAAAAAACAGCAGACCTATATTGAGTTCCTATATCCCAACCTTGCCGATTTAGAGTAGTAGGATTGTGGATGTCCCAGAACTTTTCCAATAATTCCTCATAAGAGACAACTGAAGGATCAAAGGTAACTTTAACAACCTCAGCATGTCCAGTTTTATTAGTACAGACATCTTTATAAGTAGGATTATTGGTGGTCCCTCCAGTATAACCAACCTCAGTTTCAATTACGCCTTTCACATTACTAAACTTAGATTCAACTCCCCAAAAACAACCCGCACCAAAAATAGCTTCTTCCATAATTAATATGATCAAAAATTAATCGACTAAAAAAAATATGGATAATGTTTCATAAAAAAAAGGGATAAAGCGCAAATATTTCTAATGGAAACCTTGAATTATTGTTGATTGCTATAGATATAAAGTATTTATTAGAAATTTATAAAATTTTTCTCATGAATTACTTCTTTAGGGATTCTAGATCTTTTAATTCTCGATGTAACACTTTTCCAACAACAGTCTTTGGAATTTCGTCAATAAATTCTACAAACCGTGGATATTTATCAAACGCCATGTTATCTTTTGCCCAATTAATGATATCTTGTTCTGTAATTTCTTTGTCTTTATAATCTTCCTTTATTACAACATATGCTTTGATGTTTTCCTTTCCTTCGTCATCTATTATTCCTATAACGCCACATTCCTGAATGGCTTCGTGGTAATACAAAAGTTCTTCGACTTCAGTAGGATAAACAGAATGCCCCTTATACTTGATTAAGTTCTTTA
>JAHQWP010000031.1 GCA_029856235.1 Promethearchaeia archaeon | reverse complement strand
TAACCATTACAATGAAAATTAGAAGATCCATATCTAAGCCAATAATATCTGCTATTAAAAATTCTAGCACGATCGCAATCGCGTAAATTATAAATGGAGATTTTCCATAACTGTCTAGAATGAATATCGGTTTCTGAACTTTCTTATCAATGCCTATGAAAATAAATGACAACAGAATAGAGGCCCCCAAGCTAATTGATATATATGTCAATGTTACTTGACGCTTATTTGGATACCACCCAGGCACCAACCAAAGTAACAGCCCACCTATTAAAGCTATCGCACCAACTATTGCGTAAATTTGATATTTCTTTTTATCCGTATATTCTTTATTTAGTAGCAATACATCCCCTAAGCATGTTGCGTAAATCATTATAGCGGAGAAGCCAAAAATAGTTCCGAAAATACCACCATGGATAGATAAAATCGCATATTCTCTCCAACCACCATATAGAAGCATAAATTGGTAAAAGACCAGCATTACCGTAGCTACAAGTGCACGGGGCTTAGGTTTTAGCCATAATAAAGGTAAAGCAATTAACCCAACCAATCCGAGAGTAGGTAACACATCCCAATAAATTATAAGAACATCTCCTTCCATCTTAATAATTTCACCTTAATCAATGAAAATCACTACAAAACCAAGAATAATAATTATCCCATAACGTATAATCATGTGTCTAACTGCCTTTTTTACTCCATCTCTTTCTTTTCTTTGTGAAAAAGATAATGGCATAAGTAACCCCATTATAAAAATAAAAACAGGAGCACCGATATCGTAAAAATTCATGTATTCTACGATTCTTTCATTGTCAGGATGAGCAAGAAAGAAATGCCCGATTTCTGATCCTACCCTAATAATGGTAGGTAGAAATTCCGTAATTACAAGAAAAATCATTATAATGCCCCTTGCGTGGTCGATCCAATAATGCCTTTTCCGTTCCGCTTGATTTTCGTTAACAGTTAATATCTCATCACTCATATTTAATCAACTTTTTTCATCTAGTTGTATAAGATTTGATATTATAAAGTATTTTAATTGATCTTTATGGTTTCATCCTATTTAAGTGTAAAAAGTAGAGTAAAATTTTGCAAATGCTATTTTGAATAGAATTCAAAATAAAAAATATTAACACCCTAACATTTAGCTTAATATGTTTAAACAAGCAATTAAAAGTGTTAAGGCAAACCAAGATCTATTAATTGATGTCAGTGATCAGATTTGGGAATTCGCAGAATTAGGATTTGAAGAATTCAAATCGTCAAAACTGTTGATAAAAACTCTAAATAGCGCTGGTTTTTCGATAAAATCGAATGTTGCAGATATGCCTACAGCTTTTTATGCTGACTATGGAAAAGGAAAGCCTGTTATAGGGATTCTAGGCGAATTTGACGCCCTCCCAGGACTTAGTCAGAAAGCCCAACCGTCTAGAAAGGCTTTAATTGAAGGAGCACCAGGTCATGGTTGTGGTCACAACCTCTTAGGTGTAGCTTCTTTAGGAGCAGTATTGTCAGTTAAGGAACTTATTGATTTGGGTGATGTTAATGGAACTATTCGGTTTTACGGTTGCCCTGCTGAGGAAGTGTTTAACACAAAGGGATATATGATACGCGAAGGATTGTTCGACGATGTAGATATAGCATTGACTTGGCATCCAGGAAATTTCAACATGTTAAATTTGATGAGTTCTTTAGCTATGAATTCTGTAAAATTTAAATTCCATGGACGTACAGCCCATGCAGCTGGAGACCCTCAAAATGGAAGGAGTGCTTTAGACGCAGTTGAGTTGATGAATGTTGGGGCAAATTTCATGAGGGAACATATGATATCTGACGCAAGACTACATTATGTTATAACTAATGGGGGAGATGTTCCAAATGTGGTTCCGGCCGAAGCAGAAGTTCATTATTTTGTACGTGCTCCACAACGACACCAAGTGGAAGAATTATACGATAGACTAGTAAATGTAGCAAAAGGAGCATCCTTAATGACTGATACCACAATGGAAATCAGCTTTATAAGTGGTATGTATAATACAATGTATACAAATATAGTTTCTGATGTAATTTCTAATGCGATGCAAAAAGTTGGTGCTCCAAAATTTAATAAAGACGATATTGCTTTTGCAAATGAACTTAAAAAATCAATCCCAAAGGATTCCTTGGAAGGTTTCTATAGGTTAATCCCTCCAGACATGATAGAAATGGCAAAAGCGATTCTCAGTCAACCATTAAACAAAATAAGAATTCCTCCTATAGGAAAGGGGAAAGTGATGCCTGGAAGTACAGATGTTGCAGATGTTTCTTGGAAAATACCACTTGGAGAGTTTGAAACGGCGTGCGAAGTTATAGGTTCTCCAGGACATTCATGGCAAAATGTTGTAACATCTGGAATGAGCATTGGTCACAAAGGGATGTTAACCGCAGCTAAAATACTAGCAATATCAGCTCTCGATTTTATGATAAATCCAGATTTAGTAGAGAAAGCGAAGAAAGAACACGGTAATTCGCATAAAGATAAACCATACAAATCTCCACTTCCCGAAGGTTTAAAACCGCCCCACCACAGGTAGAAAAACTAAAGTTTTTGGGAATTCTAACTATTTTTTTCCCTTTGAATTGGAGAGATTCCTGAACAAAAATTGGACTCTCTAAGAGATTAATATCATATCCCACTTTTCTTAGTAAGAATAATGAATATGGTGGAAAGAATATGAGCAAAGTAATAAAGTGGCAGTATTCGGACTTATTTGAACCAAGAAGAGAGAAGTTAGTTAATTTACTTCTTAGTGAAATAATTTTTTTAAAGAGTCGCTTGAAGCAATTGACTTTAAATGAACAATTTAGAAATTTTAAAATCGCTTTGAATAAACTAGAATACCTTCTAAATACATTAAAAAATAACGATACAGAATTATCTGATAAAGATTTTGATAAAGTTGTACTTATTATTTATCAAATTTTCCAAGAGATAATCAACAATTTAGAGTGTTAATTAAAAATAAATAAAAAAAATTGGAAGAAGTATATCTACAATTTAATTAATGAACCAATTGCATCCATCAAGGTTTCTTTCCTTGGAGCACCTTTCATCAATTCTGATTTAACTCTTTCAGCCAGAATTTGTGGTGTGAAAGGTTTACCCCCATTATTAATTTGGTTATATGTATGCCAACCTTGATAAATGAAAACCCTATCTGCGACTACACGAAATAATTCTCCACTGATTTTTTTTGCCTTATCTGAAGCTAGAAATGCAACCATAGGAGCAACATTCGCAGGATCAAAAACATCAAAGCCAGATTCATCTAGTTTACTCATTATTTCAACCATGTTTGGAGTCGCATCAGTTGTGAGACGCGTCCTAGCAACTGGGACAACACAATTAACTGTAGCATATTTTTTTAGTTCCATTGCAGCAATTATGGTAAACGCAGCTATCCCTGCTTTTGCAGCTCCATAATTTGTTTGACCCATGTTTCCTAATAGCCCCGCATCAGAAGCAGTATTGATTATTCTTCCAAAGTTCTTTAAATCAGGATTAGATTTTCCAGTCTCTCTAAAATAAGCAGCTGCATGACGAGTCATACCAAAAGTGCCCTTTAAATGCACAGCAATGATATCATCAAATTCCTCTTCTGCCATATTAAAAAGCATACGATCTCTAAGAATGCCCGCATTGTTCACTACGATATCTAATTTACCAAATTCGGAAACAGCTTGATCGATCATTGCTTTTGTTTTTTTGAAATCAGTAACCGAATCGTAGTTACCAACTGCTTTGACTCCAAGTTTTCTACATTCTTCGGCAACAATGTCAGCTACCTTAGCTTCTGCACCTTTTCCATCGAAACCTGCACCTAAATCATTTATTACTAAATTACATCCTTCTTTTGCCATTAATAACGCTTCTTCTCTTCCTAAACCTCGACCAGCGCCAGTTATAATGGCAACCTTACCATCTAACATTCCCATTTCTTATCACTTATCAAATTTTAATATTGAATTTTAGTATGATAAAATCAATTACAAAGTTAAAAAATTTTAAGAATTTAAGATAATTTTATAAAATACTAGATATACCATAATAATACAAAAAGTAGAAGAGTTTTTTGGAAACCATAACCCATAACCTTGTCGCTGTAGTTATTCAAATCTTATGCTTTACTCTTTTAATTTTTCCTTGGAATCTTATTTTTACAATTATTTTTGCGTTTATTTCTCACATAATTTTTGATGCTTTAGCGGTTATTACTTACCATACACCAGAGGTTCAAAAAGAAGATAAATTCTGGATTGTTTGGCATTACTTCATATATGCCGTATCTTTGTTATCGATTGTTATTTTCTTTATTCCGTATTGGTTAAGCATGTTTTTTGCCAATGTTGTTGATATTTGGGATTGGTTCACTTTACGGCCTATTCAAAAGAAAAAAAGAAAGAGAACCCCAGAATCTAAATGGGGTGACAAGCTTTACTTCCATCCTATCGTTGATTGGGTAAGAGAAAAGCTTTTTTTTTGGCTTCCTAAGAGAATTTATAAAAAGTCAGGAATATTAATTGAGATTGTAATAATTCTTGTTTTTATTCTATTAATTGGATTTCTAGGCGGGTTCACCTATTTGTTTTAAATCCCGAAAATTTTGAAAATAATATAGGTGACTAAGACATTTGCAATCTGATGATCCAAAATCTTTAATGCAGTTATCTGAAGCTTCTGATATCTCATTTGCAATAATGCATTCTAACCGATTCAATGACGGAATTAAGTAAATACTAATAATTATACAGTTCTGACTTGTTAATAAATAATCGATATGCCAAAATATTCTCTTCTCCTTAGATTCCGAGATATGTCTCTTTACTCTATTTTCTAACGTCGTAGAACCCGTATTCCCCATAGCGGATCCAGTATATAAATAATAACCCTTATTGAATTCGAGTTCCCCTAAAGAACCGATTTTTAATTTAGAATTTTCCCGTAAATAAATTACTAGTATGTAAGTTCCCTTCATTTATTTACAGGCTTTTTTATGATCGTAATAACATCCATCACAGAAAGATTCATCGCATTGTTTGCAAATATTCACACAATTATCGCATATTTGATTTTTGCATTCATAACACTCGTAAAGCATATCGTTAGGATTTTCTCCACAATTTTCACATATAACTTCTTTACCAGGCATTTTCTTCATGTGATCAATTTGAATTTGAGTAACCAAAGAATAAGTAATAAACTAAAAAAAACTCATTATTTCCTCCTAGATAATTGTCATTAAAGCTGAATGTCTATATAATATTCAAGAGTCCATTCAAAGTTTCATGGAGAAAACTAAATATAACATTTTGATCTAAATATATATTAGCTAAAACCCGAAATAAAATCGGGAGGAGGTGGCGAAATTTGACAGAGAGTAAAAATAAAATATATTATGAGTTAGACCAAGAATTATTTGAAGTTTTAAAGGATAAGTTTAAAGAAGAACCAATAACAGAACCCTTTAAAACTCCTTTCACTGAAAAGGAAATGGAACAAATTGATAAAGAAAGATTGTTGAAAAGATGGAAAAATTCAGAAGGATATTACTATTTGAATCCTGAAAAATTCCGTTTTAGTTTAAAAAATCTATAAAAATTACAAAAATGGAGGTAAAAAATTATGGAACAAGTACTTTTAAAGAAAGTGGAACCAGAATTTAAATTTGAAGTAGAAGTTTTAGAGGAAGTTCCTGTTAAACTCGAATTTCGTGAAGTCGCAAAACCGCAGGAGGAACAGAAACCAGTTAAAAAAGCATTATTAAAATTACTGAAAAAGGGTAAGTATAATGCAAAATATCTGGAAGAGTTAGTTTCCCCTGATGCCGTTAAGAGAAATTTTCACTACAGGAATTATGGACACTTCTAAAACTAAAAAATTTTTTTTTAACTATTTTTATAAAAATATTAGTAATTATAGAATCCCTTCTTTGTTTTTCTACCAATATGATTATTTTTTACCATTTCATTTAATAAAGGGCTCGGCTGATAATATTCCCCAAATTTTTCTGATAGATATTCCCCTATGTGAAGATAAATGTCGTTTCCTACTAAATCAGATAGTTCTAAAGGTCCCATCGGAAAGTTGAAAGCTAGTTTAACTGCTGTATCGATATCTTCTGTGCTAGCAATACCTTCCTGCTTCATGTTTATCGCCTCGTTACATAAAACATAAATAAGTCTAGTTGTTATAAATCCAGGTGAATCTTTCACAGTGACAACAGTTTTATTGAGACTCTCAGAAAAATTTTTAGCTTTTTCTAGGATTTCATTTGAAGTGTTGGCTCCTTTAATTAACTCTATTAATTTCATAACTGGAGCGGGGTTAAAGAAGTGAATACCGACAATTCTCTCTTGATTTTTTGAATTCATTGCCATATCTGTAACACTTAAAGAAGATGTATTGGTGGCTAGGATTACTTCTTTATTACATTTTTTATCTAAATCAGATAACAGTTGTTGCTTCAAGGCCATATCTTCGAATACAGCTTCGATTACAATCTGAGCATCCTTTATCGCTTCATCCCTGTTAGTAAATAGTAGTATTCTATTAAGAATATTCTGAGCTTCTTCATTTGTGATTTTATCTTTTGCTACAAAGAATCTATTCAAGTTTTTTTCCATGCTAATTTTTGCTTTTTCTAATATTTCTTCATTCACATCGACTAAATTTACAAGATATCCGTGAGTTGCCGCTAGTTGTGCGATACCTGAGCCCATGACTCCGGCTCCTATTACACATACGTTTTTAATTTCCAAATCTCCTTCACTTCCTCCTGAATTTCATGAAATCTGGTTTACGCTTTTCGACAAACGCATTTTTTCCTTCCACGGCTTCTTCAGTGCCATAGTAGAGAGATAATCCACCCACACCTAATTGCGTGATACCGTGAGTTCCATCTGTTTCTGCTAAGAACGCAAACTTCAACATCTTCAACGCTGCTGGACTTTTTTCTAGTATTTCTTGGCACCAAGTCTCAATTTCTTCATCCAATTTCTCATATGGTACAACAGCATTTACCAAACCCATATCTAAAGCTTGTTGTGCGGTATATCTACGACAAAGAAACCAAATTTCTTTCGCTCGTTTCATTCCAACAGCCCGCATTAAATCACCAGTTCCGTAACCCGGATCAAAAGAACCAACACGCGGACCCGCTTGACCAAGTTGAGCGTGTTCTGCTGCAATACTGAGATCACACGCAACATGCCAGACATGGCCTCCCCCTATTGCATATCCATTTACTCGAGCTATAACCGGTTTAGGTAGAGTGCGAATCAAACGAGTGACGTGCTGCCAACCAACCTCTAAAGGAAGTAGATATTCCCCTTTGTAGCCTCCTTTCTCGCGAGTTGTCTGATCACCACCAGTACAAAAAGCTTTTTCTCCAACGCCAGTAAATACAACAACACCTATCTCATCATCCATGCACCTATTAAATGCATCAATCAGTTCATGGACTGTTTGTTGGGTACAAGCATTGTAGCGTTGAGGTCGATTGATAGTTATACGAGCGATTCCATCCTTCTTTTCAAAAATTATATCTTCATAATCCAATATGTCTCATCTTATCAAAATTTTATTTTTATAATTGATCAATAAGAATGTTCATGAAATATTTAAACAATTCCGAATTCGAATCACATAATTTTAGTGTTTTAGAAAAGTAAATAAAAATTGAGGTTTAAAACTTATTATTCTTAGGCTCTAATATTTCCTAGTTAGAATATTATCAAAATGACTATCAAACGATATAAGATAATCAGCATTAATTTTCTGATATAAATAAATTAATGAAGCATCAGCAAAACTAAGCAAACTTTTAGGAGTAATATATTTCTTACATATTTCAATGATATTTACGAATTCTTGTGGAGCATTTTGAATAACCTGGAAAAAATTGTCTTTTCCAAAGAATAAGCTGATATATTGTTCTAAAAAAGATATATTTCCACGAGAACGGTTAATAGCTAATGTTAAAGTTTCATTCAAGATAAAATAATTTGTGAAATACTTTGTATTTTTTTTTTGAATTTTAGTAAGAAGATCGTACGCTCTCTGATGATATTTATCTTTCTTAGATTTTAAAGCAAACAAAAAATTAGTGTCTAAAATTATGATCACGGTAAATACACCATTATATTTTAAAGTTTGATTTTAAGATTTCAGAGATTATAAATTATTTCGTCATCAGATTTATCTAAATGGTAAAGAGGTGCATCACTTGCACTTTCTTTAAGATTTTCTATGAATTCATTAGTTAGTGCTGGTTTGTCAATGTTTTCTATAAAAAATTCGTTGAGTCTATTGTAAGTAAACTCGATACTTTTATCTAGCAATTCCTGCTGGGACATCTTTTTTCCTAATTTTAGAGTGATTTCTGCTTGCAGTTTTTCGAGCAAGTATTTATTGTTCAATTTTACATTAGCCATAAAAATTAATAGAAAATTCTACTTTTTATACTTTTCTACTTCTAAAATAGAGATCATATTTTTTTTTAATTTTTAAGCTCATTTTAGCTATTTTGTTTTTACTTCTTACGATAATTTATTCTAACAATATTCTTTTCACATCGTGAAACTTCTGTTTCACGAAATTTTAAACCAATTAAATGTCGATTTCTAACTTGATTTCATGAACTCTTGATTGAGCTCTTTAACAAATTCCTCGACTTTTGACATTTTAATCTTAAAGAAACCTTTGAACGCTCGTTTTTTTACTACAGATCCTCCCTTCTGTTCGATTACGGCTTGCATTATTTCAAAGGTTTTCCCTATTGAAAATCTACATGTGTTAAAGATTATGAAATTTTTCCCATCAACATTTTGAGCGTGTTCGAAATATCCATTGAATACCGTGGCAGGACGGCCCCCGTGAGTAGGAAAACCTAAAAATATGAGATCATAGTCACCTAGATCTTTAATATCCTCATTATATTTAAAACTTGAAAGGTCTCCTTTCATTACTTCATTTTGTTCTGAAATAAAGTCCCTCTTTTTCTTAATATAATCAAAATTTTCAAAGCGAACATCTGAGAAATTAAGCCCTCTTTCGATACTTTCAGCAACTTTTTTCGTTCGTCCACCCAATGAGAAATATAATATCAAAACTTTCATATATATCACTTTTAAATTTTTTAAAAACTACTTCCCTATAAAAATAGCTTTACCAGGACCATTTTTTTTGAAAGACTCGATACCAATCTTTATATCCTCAGTATTAAAAAGACTAGGCTCGATATTTTGTAAAAGTTTGTCAGATTCTTCTAAACCTTTATCG
>JAHQWP010000030.1 GCA_029856235.1 Promethearchaeia archaeon | reverse complement strand
CCAAAAATTAAAGAAAATTGAAAATTAATAGATTCTCGTGTTGTTATCATAATTTTGTTATTTTTCAAATCTATTTTTATAAAGAATAATAATGATCTATTTTAACTTTTAGCAATAGAAATTTTTAAGCGATTAATTAACGCCGATTATCCAAATTTTTAAACAAAAATTAAGGAGATAAAAAATAAAGAAATAAAAAGTATTAATATTATATTTATAATATTTAAGAAAAGTAAAATCTCAAATTTCAATTTAACTAACTTGCTGTAGAAGGTGAATATGTATTGGAATTCGGAACGGATCTAGGTATTGGCCCCGAAGAAATTGAAAAAATTAGCCCTCAAATTACATTTATCACTTCAAATGCAGATATTGAAGCTATCGCCCTTGTGAGTATGGAAGGCTACCAAATCGCTTTTTCAGCATTACCCCAATACCAAGTTGATGGGGATCAGTTTTGTGGTCTTGCAAGCGCTCTTTTAATGACGGGAAGCTCCACAATTAAAACTCTTTTTCAAGAAGACTTAAGCGAAATAATTGTGAGAGCTGAGAATGGTTACATTATCGTAAGCAACGCAGGCCGTTTAGTCATTGTTTGTGCGGGAACCCTCATTGATACACTCATGAAGACCGTTAAAGTTATGAGAGTTGCTGCTAAAAATTTGGCAAATATTTTTGAAAGGAAATAACTTATTATATTTCACTCTAGAGGAACAACTTTATAAGTTTTTAATAATAATAATGTCACTATATAAGAGTATGGTTTATTTCTATGGTTACTGAAAAAATTGATTTTTGTTGGCAGTGGCCTTGGCGTTCCTGAAAACGCTTTTCATTGGCTAAACTATACTTATTGCTCTTTTTATTTTTAAACATCGTATTATAAATTCAATTGCGTTTGCAATTGGGCATTATTATAATTGGATTCCAATCTTAAAATGAGACATCATATGAAATATATGATGATTAATAAAAAAAGGAATAAAACATGATAGATTTTAATAAAACAAGAATTTTACTAGAACCAAACGAAATTCCAAAGGAATGGGTTAACATCGTGCCAGATTTACCTGTTCCTATGACGCCCTTAATAAATCCCATGGATGGAATGCCCGCACCTCCTGAACTTGCTTTTGCAATCTTCCCTAAAGAGTGTGTGCTTCAAGAGGTTTCTCAAGAACCATTAATCCCCATTCCGAATGAATTAAGGGAGATTTATGCAAGATCCTACCGACCCACTCCTCTTCATAGAGCTTTGAGTTTAGAAAAAGAACTTGGAATAATAGGAGATGATATTAAAATATTTTATAAAAATGAATCAGTTTCTCCAACGGGTTCACACAAACCAAATACAGCTTTGGCTCAAGCCTATTATTCTAAAAGAGATGGGGTAAGTGAATTGATCACTGAAACTGGCGCTGGTCAATGGGGTTCAGCTTTGTCTTACGGGTGTAATTTATTCGATATAAAATGCACGGTTTATATGGTACGAGCTAGTTTTTTGCAAAAACCCGGAAGAAAAATATTAATGAGAGCTTATAATGCGCAAGTTCACGCAAGTCCCTCAAACCTTACGGATTCTGGAAAAATTTACTATGAAAACGATCCAGATCACCCCGGAAGTCTAGGAATTGCGATATCTGAGGCCGTAGAGCATAGTATGAGGAGTGATAAAGCAAGATATGCATTGGGTAGCGTGGTAAATTTTGTCTTGTTACATCAAACCATAATCGGGCAAGAAGTTAAAGCTCAACTTAATAAAATTGAAGTTAAACCCGATGTTTTAATTGGATGTATGGGTGGCGGTTCTAACCTAGGAGGCTTTATGATTCCCTTCGCAAGAGATAAGTTACACGGAGTACTTCCTGATTTAGAGATCGTAGGAGTGGAACCCAGAGCCTGTCCAAGCGTTAGTAAAGGAGATTATTTATGGGATTATGGAGATTCGGCGAAAAAAGCTCCAATTTTAAAAATGCATACACTAGGTCATAATTTCATTCCTAGCCCAATTCACGCAGGAGGCTTACGTTATCACGGAATGGCGCCAATAATATCAATCTTATCTAGTAAAAAAATAATGAAATCCGTTATGCATCATCAAACTGAAGTTATTGATTCGGGATTGTTGTTCGCTAAAACAGAGGGTATATTACCAGCACCTGAAGCAGCTCACGCGATAAAAGAAGCAGTTGACCAAGCTTTAGCAGCTAAAGAGAACAACGAAAAGAAAAATATTGTATTCAATCTAAGTGGTCACGGATTTTTCGATTTATTAGCGTACAAAGAATATATGATGGGCAATTTAGTAGATTACGAGATGCCACGCGAAGAAATTGAAAAAGCATTATCAGCCCCCGATATGCCTAATATCGACGAAACTCGTTTTTAAAAAATTATATTTACTTTTTTTTTATTTTTTTTATTCAATTTTAATAAAGATTTTAAAATTTAACAGATAATATCTATAAGAAACTTAAAGAGAATGTTGATTTTTGAATATACTATCAATTATCATTACTTGTATTTTGTATTTATATGGAATAATTTCGCTATATATAGCATTTTTAGCGAGAAAAAAAAACGAAAAAGGAGCGTTCATTAATAACATAGTAAACTCACTAATACTCATAATAAGCATTTCATTTAGCGTAATTTTTAATACCCTTAACATTTCTAATATAGGTTTTATCGTTTTCCCATTTGATATATTTATGATTATTTTTGTCGTTTTTTTCCTACCTCATTTTACTTTATCAGTTTATAGGGAAAAACGAAGATTTAGATTAATAGAAAAACCTATGGAAGAAGAAAATTCACACTTAACAGAAGAACTCCCATTTAAATACGAACTTTATAGAAAATTGACGCACTTAGTTGTCCTAGGGATTGCTTTTTTCTATTTCACGCTTGGTTTTCTAGTTCAAAACATTTTCGTGTACTTATTAGATTTTTTCCCGAGCATAATATCAGACTTTTTCTTTTCCATCTATAACATGGAAGAGAACAAAATGATTTTTACCCAATATTTAGTAGTTTTTTTGGTTGGAGCTTCCCTAATTGGTCTAATGACAGCCGACTTTACTAGAATTTTAAAACCAAAACTTTATCCTCTAAAATCAGTAAATCGAATTCTTAGGAAAAAAGAACGTCATTTGAGATTAGGTCCGCATATCTCAATGGGAATTGGTTGTTTTTCAATTATTCTACTGTACGGTCCTTTTCAGCCTATTGGTCCATTTTCTATATGTATATCAATGACCATGTCGATTTTTGGGGATATGACAGCCAATTTGATAGGAAGAAAATTTGGACGCAGCAAAATTCGTACAACGAAAAAAACATATGAAGGTTTATTTGCAGGAATGAGCGTAGCATATATCTCAGGAATTATCACATTACTATTTTTAAATCAATTATACACAATTAATCTTTTGACCCTAATTCTGCTTCCTTTAATTGGAACCATGATTATGGGAATTCTAGACTTTTTAGACCTAGATGTTGACGATAATTTATCTTATAATTTTGTAATAACAACAGTTTTATTCTTTATATCAATTTTTTTACTAGCGTAAGTATTCACAACATTTTTCAATAAAAAAATTTTATTAATAAGAACATGAGCGAAGAAAAATTAAAAATTGATAAAATAAAGAAAGGAACAGTTATTGACCATATAGATAGCGGATATGCTTTAACAATCCTCAATTTGACTGGACTTGGTGAATCTCCAAATCTAATGACAATTGGCGTTAATGTGTCCTCAAAGAAATATAACAAAAAAGATATTATTAAAATTGAAGGTGAATTTCTAGATAAAATTCAAATGCAACAAATCTCAATACTTTCGCCAAACGCTCAGATCTCATTGATTGAAGACTATAAAGTTATTGAGAAAAAAAAAGTAAAACTCCCCGATATTATTAAGCAGCTGATATTGTGTCAAAGCAAAACTTGCATTTCCAATTCAGAAGAACCTATCGATACTGAGTTCAATGTACTCGAAGAAAAGCCTCTGAAAATTCAATGTGTATATTGTAATAGAATATATAAGTTGGACGAAATCGTTTTTACCTCTAAAGAAAAGATAGAGAAGAGAATTAAACAAACGATTCAATTGTAGGTAGCTAAAGAAAGGCTAGAAAAGTATGTGTAACAGTCGTAACAATCATAAATAAAAAGAAAAAGATTCCTATCCCTGGTTTTATGATATTCTTCCAATTCCATTCTTCTTTATCATATTCATATTTTAAGATAATAAAACTAACAAAGAAAGGAGTAATAAACCAGAAACACAACATCCAAATTAATAAAGGCCAACCTATGAAACCAAAAGCCAACCGTCCTAATAAACCACTTAAAGCTGCTGTAATCGCTCGTATCCAATACAGTTTTGTTTCTTTTTCAAGTCGAATATCAATCTTTTTAGTCGATTTTTTATCCATTTGAAAATCTTGATCAGGATGGAGTTTTTTCTTTTCTTTAATTAGTTTTTGTCGTGCTTTTTTAATGTTAACCCTTTTCGGTTTCCGTTTATCTTTTTTAACCATAATTAGTATTATTAATACTATTTTTTTTATTAAAATTTTGTAATTTAGATTTATCTTAATTATTTAAGTAATTCCTCAAAAAGGAAAAATAGAAAATAATCGATGTATATCTAATTATAAGACTGTTATTCAATTAAACGGCTAAGCTACAATGAAAAAAAATATAAATTTTTCCAATTTTGATGTATTTGCTATTACTAAGGAATTAAATACAATTCTAGCTCAAGGAAAAATAGATAATGTCTATGATATTGATGGGGATTTGTTAATCCTAAAGTTAAAAACCAATTTAAACGAGAAAAAGATATTAGTAGTTAAAAATGATTCACGTATCAATTTTACAGACTACAATTACCCTGTCCCGAAGTACCCTAGCCAATATATTATGTCATTAAGAAAACTTCTGAAAAATAGAAAAATATTATCAGTAAATCAGTATAATTTTGACAGAATTATTGTATTCGAATTAAGTAATATAGAGGGAGAACCTTGGAAATTTATAATTGAATTATTCAATAAGGGAAACTATATTGTATTGGACGAGAATAACATTGTAAAAATCGCAAAAATTTATAGCAAATATAGGGATAGGGACATCCTAGCTAATAGAGAATACACATTTCCCAAATCTAGGGGAAAGGACTTTCTTAATATTACACAAGAAGACTTTCAAGAAATTATTCGAAATTATGAGGGTGAAATAGTTAAAATTCTTGCAAGAAATATTAATATCTCTGGTGATATTTCTGAAGAGATATGTTTTAAAGCGGGAGTTAAAAAAGATCTATTGGGAGGAGAATTAAAGCAAAAAGAAATCGATTCTTTGTTTAATGCTTTTAAAAAATTAAGAAATCAACTTCTCTTTGGTGTTATGAATGCAAGTATAGTATTTAACGAGAAAGGAGAAGAAATATCGGTCATTCCGTTTGAGTTAGAGCTTTTTAAGGATAACCAGAAAAGAGATTTCAATTCTTTTAATGAAGCTGTAGATGAATACTTCTCAAAAATAGATTCTACTAAAATAATTACTCCTCAAGACAATGTCGTAAAGCAAAAAATAAAGTCTCAGGAGAAAATCTTAAAAAATCAACGAGAATATCTCGAAGACCTTAAAAAAAAAAAAGATATATATTACGAACAGGGGGCGTTTATTTATGCTAATTTTAACGCCTTTCAAAAAATCTTTAACGTCATTTTAGATGCTAAGGAAAAAGGGCACAATTTAGTAGAAGTAGATACTAAATTACAAATTGCTAAAAACGAAAATTTTAAAGATTTAATATTTTTTGTTAGGGTTATCCCAGCAACACGCCAAATAGTAGTTTTAATTAACGACAACGAAGTTTATTTAGATTTAAATAAAACTGTTGGTGAAAATGCAAATCTAATTTACGGTAAGGGTAAAAAAGCCGAAAAAAAGCTAAAAGGAACCCTTCCGGCTATTGAGAAGACACAAGAAAAAATTAGAAAACTAATGGATGAGAAAGAATCAATTGACTTAGAAATTGACTTTCTAATTAAGAAACCAACAAAAAAATGGTTTGAAAAGTATAGATGGTTTAAGTCCTCAGATGGATTTTTAGTGATTGGTGGGAGAGATGCAAGCTCGAACGAGTCGATATTTAAAAAACATATAACTCCTAACGATTTAGTATTTCATGCTAATTTTCCAGGATCACCATTAGCAGTAATTAAAAATCCCGAAAATGAAGAAATCCCCAATTCTTCAATTAAAGAAACAGCTGATTTCGTAGCTAGTTTTTCAATAGCCTGGAAAGAAAATTGGGGCGTCGTTGATGTATTTTACGTTCTACCGGATCAAGTTTCTAAAACACCGCCTAGTGGTGAATTTTTAACTAAAGGAAGCTTTATGATTTCGGGGAAAAAGAATCTTATTAAAGGTGCTAAAACAGAACTAGCTCTTGCTTTGGAGTTCTTAGAAATCGAAAATATATCTAATCCAGAATCTCAAATATTCTATCCACACATTTTATGTGGGCCAACTAATGCTTTTAAAAAGAAAACTGATTTAGTAATAATAAATCCTTCCAAATCAGGAGACACAAAAGGAAAGATAGCAAAAGAAATCAAATCAATTTTTATGAATAGGTTAGAATCTACAAAAAAGAAATGGGTGAAAATTTTACCCCTAGATGATATCATACTTGTACTTCCTACTGGAACATCCAAAATCAGGAAACACGATTAATCTTTTCTAGCCATTGTTTAGTAATTTCTATGTTTTTATAATTATCGAATAAAATTCCGTCAATCCCTATTTCAACTAAACCTTTTATTACATCGATTGGGTTATTATATCCAATGAAATTCCAGCTTAATACTAAAATATTATTTGTATGGCAGACTTCAATAAACTCTTGCGTGATTTTTTTTGAGTGTAAACTAATAAAATCGGGTATGAAATGTAACCTTCTTTCCTTACCCTGTTTCATAAAATCTTTAAATTTTAAACTTTTTCCCCTAGTAATATTGTAGCATACATAACTTTCATGATAATTTCGTTTAATTTTTTCTAGATCAAGCAAATTCCGCCCGCTTATGATACAATCTTCCAACAAGTTGTGGTTATTTATAGTTCTTATTACGTCTTCTCTGATATTTTCGCCTTTTAATTCGACCATAAATTTGATCTTGTTTCCAAAGGTCTTTAATACTTCATTCAAGGTTGGAATGTGCGAATTGGTTAATTTTAAGTGCATACGAGCAATTTCGGAGTATGTATAATTTTCTAATAATCCTTTAGAATGAGTAATCCTATCAACTTTAGAATCGTGGAAAATTACTAATTCATTATCTTTAGTTTTTCTAACGTCAAATTCAATGTAATTGGCTCCAAATTTTAATGCTGCTTCAAAAGCATCTAATGAATTTTCGTCGTGATCTATTAATGTCCCTCTATGACCAATAAAAAAAGAAATATTCTTTGACATTGAAATAATAATAGAAAATGACTAATATTGATTAACTTTCTTGGACTATATACAAGTAGATTACTATTACTAACAAACCAATAAGAGTAAAAGAGAATACTATTGAATTCTTAAATGATTGTATTAATGAAAGGAAAAATATTAGCAAGATTATCTTTAAATCTATTGGTTTCCCGGTCAATTCTTTGTAATTTCCAATACTTATCATCATAAAGAGGAAGAAAAATAAAATTATAAGAACTTTGAGAATTGTATCTATACTTACCCAGAGTAGATCATCACTTGTAAATATAATGACGAACTCTCCATTTAAAATGATCGATAGCGCTAAAAATAAGCCTCCTAGTATGCCTGAAAGTATAACTGAGCGATAAGCAGCCTTCGCTGTAAATTTTGGCTTTCTTTTTATCGATTCAGATTTTGCAGTGTCTTTTCTTATTTTTGACATTTTAACTCCTAATTCTTTCGATTTTTTTCTTAAGTTGAGTAATTTGATATATATAAAATACGTAAAGAGCTCCTATTGTCGAAAATATGATAATTGTTATGACTAACATTATAATCTCACCAATAGGTCTTGGCGGAGCCCCAGGTGGATACTCTAAGTATATTGAAACGATGTTTGAAATGATAATACCACCAGGATAAATTGCTTCTTTACCAAAGGTTATTTCAAAATCAAATTCAACACCATACTCTAATTCTACATCTTCTATTCCACCTTCTTCGATATCAACGGGCATTGAAAACTCGTAAATAATTTCATTTCCCTCTAATTTTGCAATTCCCTCTCCGTCAGAAGTGATGTCCTCATAGTAAAGATCATCATCAATATAGTAATCTAAATATTTTAAAGTATTTTCGCTTATATTTGAAAATTGAACAATTTTAGCGTCAGTAAAATTTAAACTGTCCTCCCAATCGGCTATTAAAATTCCTATAAATTCGTTATCATATTCGCTTGAAATATGATCATTTAAGTCGAACCGTATTAAGAAATTTAAACTTGATTCTGATTGTAAAATCCATAAATCAATAGGTAATCCATCGGTTTGATTTTGAAACAAGGCAATACTTAGCTTTTCCGCAGAGTTCCATTCGTTCTTTGTTACATCTATAATCCCATCTATAACTGGAGCGGTTCCAAATCCTACTTGTGTTTCAATTGGGGTTCCATTGCTATATATTATTAAACATGCTGAACTAAGGAGTACTTGAGTAATGATTATGAGAGTTATCGTTCTTGCTATATTTTTTTTCACAGTTATTTAGCCACTTTTTTTTCAATTAAGCTCATGTTCAATTTTGCTTTTAAATTAAGAAACTTTATAAAGTTGATAATTAAAATTGAATTTAATATTTTTTCTTTATCTTATCATTTTTTAAGGATTTGAAAACAGATAACTACATTTTTTTTATCTTAAAAGAGAAAACTCAAAGCTACCGTTTATAGATTTAATTACGAATCACGAGAGATAATTAGGGAGTAGGACGCTACAATTAAACTTGGTTAAATAAGCTACAATATAATTTATCAATCGTTTTATGTCTCGTTTAGCTTCAAGAATATTACTATTATTAAATTCTGCAAACGATTTTGGTCCTATTGCGATTAATAAACCTGAAAGATCCTTTTCTCTTTGGATAAGAATCCAAAATGGATTCTTTTTTTCGTTATCTTTGATTAATAATAACATCCAAGCGTTTCCAATCCACTCCTTAGCATCAGGTCCAATTACGCTTTCTATTACGCGACCAGTAGTGTATTTTTTTGTCATCTTAATAGCTTTAACCAGTCGTAAGAAGTAAGATCTCTTTAACCTTAAGTATCCATTAAAATAAGCTTTTGCATCGTATAATTCTAATTCATTCAACGTTCCATCAGAGAATTTTAAATTAATTTTCCATATGTCCATGAGGATTCACTTTTCTTTTAGATAAACTTAACTCTTCTATTTTTATATCTTTGAATTTACTTTTATTCTTATCCAGAAATGTTTTTAAACCTTTATATTCTTCGTCATCTAAAGACAGATC